>JBBRJN010000302.1:0-4559 GCA_038219365.1 Kiritimatiellia bacterium
CCCCTTTTTGTGCTGCGGCAGGCGGTACATCGGCCACCAGAAGAGGACGAAAATAAAGTTGATCGAGCCGCCGAGAACGAACGCCCAGGGCCAGCCGAAATTGATGGCGATCCAAGGCACGAGGGCGGGCGCGATCACGGCACCGATATTCGCGCCCGAGTTGAATATCCCGGTGGCCAGCGCACGCTCCTTCTTGGGGAACCACTCCGTAACGGCTTTAATGGCCGCCGGGAAGTTCACCGCCTCGCCGATGCCCAGGAAGAAACGTACGGTCGCAAACGCGGCAACCGTCAAAAGCATGGTCGAACCGAACGGCGTGCCGAAGTAAGAGCCGACGGTCGCATCCTTGCTGATCCAGTAACATAAGCCGTGACCGAGCGCCGCAAAGCCCCAGAAGATGGTGGCCCAGGCGTACGTTGCACGCGTGCCGAATTTATCAACGAGACGCCCGAAGAAAGGCAGCCCTAATGCATACGCGACTTGAAAGGCATTCGTTATGAAAGCCCAATCAGAGTCCGTCCATCCGTAGGTCTTCTTCAGTTCCGGCGAGAGGATGCCGAGCATCTGCCGGTCTAGATAGTTATTCGCTGTGTTTGCAAACAGGAGCAAGCAAATCATCCACCGGTACTTCCCGATTTTTTCCACAACCCCACTTTTTTCCATGAGTCCGCTATCCCTTTCTGCCGGTAACCGACCAGTCTTTTATTCAGCAAAGTTTTATTATGTGTGAAATGGCAGGCAGAGTCGAGCATGAACAGAAGTAACCATTCTGCCTGGCACCGCGTCACGACGATCCTTCGCGCAGCCCGATTCCCTCTCACTCTTTGCGCAGCGCAAGCAAGGGCTTGGGCCTGTTGGACGGAGGTTTTCGGACGGCGTTGACGATGGGAGTCAAAAGCCGTACGATGGGGGCGGTTTTCCGGTTGGGAAGTTAAAGTTGGCGGGACGGGCAGGCACGGGTGTGCCTGCCCCGAGGGTTGCGGTGAAAAACGAAACACGGCACGCCTGAAGGTGAGAGTGCGAGAGGATGACAGCCGCGATACGCCTGTGGGTTGAATTTGTGTCGCTCTACGTCGCGCTGCCCATGGCGTTACTGGCGGCGAGGCGTTGGGGTGGGCCGTTTCCGGTGCTGCCCGTGCTGTGGGTGGCGGCTTATCTGGCGGCACATTTCCTCGTGACGCGGCAGCGCTGGGGCGTGAGGGAGCTGTTTGGTTTTTCACTGAACCGGCGGCAGCTGTTGTGGCTGGGCTTGCGGTTGGCCTTAGCGGGAGCCGCGCTGGCAGGGGGCATCCTGCTCGTGGCGCCGGAGCAGGCTTTTGATTTGCCCCGGCGCGATCCGCAGCTCTGGGGCCTAGTGATGGTTTTTTATCCCCTGGTGTCTGTTTTTCCTCAGGGCATTCTCTATCGAGGGCTCTTTTTTGCGCGTTATGCGTGTCTGTTCGGTACGGAAAGACAGGCCTGGCTGGCCGGGTGTGTGGTCTTCAGCTTGGCACATCTGGTGTTCGCGAATGTTTGGGCCATGGCGCTGACGCTGATCGGTGGGCTGCTCCTTAACCGAACCTACCGCAACACAGGTTCGCTCATGGTCTCGAACCTTGAACATGCGGTCTACGGTCAGATGGTCTTCACCTGTGGGTGGGGGCTTTTCCTTTATCACGGGTCAGTGCGCCTGTTGGAAGGCTTCCTGCGCTGAGTGAGCCTTCTCACAGTGCAAGAGCGCGGCGGGTGGCGGTGGTCAGAGGCAGGTCGCGTGGAACTGCGAAGCGGACGGGCGGCATCCTCGTAAGGTCGATGTCGCCCGTGAAAGCGGACACGGCGTAGACGTGCATCAGCAGTTTGAAATGCGAGAAGACATGTGTGATCGTGCCGATAAATTCGGCGCTGGCGCCCGAAAGCCCGGCTGTTTCGCGCAAGACTCGCACGGCGTCACGCCGTGTCGGCTTGCGGGTGACGGCGCGGTTTGGCAGTTCCCACAGGCCGCTCAGCAGGCCTTCTTCGGTGCGCTGCGTGAAAAGGGCCTGGCCCTTTTCCTTCCTGACTAATACAGCCACGGACTGGCGCGTCGGCAGCGCTTTTTTGGGGGGCTTCACGGGAAAGTACGACTGGCGCCCCTCGCGGCGGGCGAGACAGCCGCTGTGCAGCGGACAGGCGTCGCAGGCGGGCGTGCGCGGCAGGCAAAGCGTCGCGCCGAGATCCATCATGGCCTGGTTGAAATCACCGGGCCGTTTCGAGGCCACGATAGGGGGCAAGAGCCACGCGGCAAGTTTTTCGCGTGCGGACCGCTTGCGGAAATCATCCGGCCAGCCGAGATAGCGCGCGAAGACGCGGATGACATTGCCGTCTACAACCGGTGCGAACGCATTGAAACAAATGCTGGCGATGGCGGCGGCGGTGTAGGGGCCTACGCCGGGAAGCGTGGCCCACTGCGTGACGGTTTGAGGGAGGCCGCAGCCGCGTGCCGTGACGGCCTGCGCGGCCTTTTGCAGGTTGCGGGCGCGTGAATAGTAGCCGAGGCCTTCCCAGGCCTTGAGAACATCCTGCTGAGGCGCTGCCGCCAGCGCCGTGACCGTTGGAAAGGCAGCGAGGAAACGGGGAAAATACCCGCGTACGGTCTCGACCTGCGTTTGTTGCAACATGATCTCGCTGACCCAAACCGCGTAGGGGTCCGGGTGGTCGCGCCACGGCATCTCTCGCGTGTGCGCGTCGTACCAGGCGAGCAGGCGACGGTGGATGTCGGAGGGCATGAGGCTCCTCACGGCGACGGGCGCAGATCGAGGGCCATCGCGATTTCGGGGCAGGTGAAGGGGTTGGCGTGCTTGGTGCAGTTGATGCAGCCCATGTAAAGCTTATGCATCACCTGAGTCTTGGGGATGACCTTGAAGCCGAGCGAGCCGAAGAACGCGGGGGCGAACGTCAGGACGATCGCCTGCGCGGGTTGGAAGCGCATGATGTTTTCGAGAATGTTCGAGACGATCCGCGTGCCGATGTGGTGGCGGCGGTAGTCTTGCTGAACCGCGACCGACTGGATCTCCACCGAAGCGCGCTCAGGCTCGCCGATTTCGGGTAGGATCTGCCAGGCAGCACAGCCGATGACGCGCCCATCTGCCTCGGACACGACAAAACGGTCGATGTTCTGAATAATGTCGCCGATCGGGCGCGAGATCAGATCCTCCTGGTGGCTGCGGATCAGATTGAAAATCTGCTCCGAGTCCTTGAGAACCGCTGGACGGATCGAAGGCCTGTTTTGTTCGTTCATAATTCTTGACTACGATAGTTCATCCGGCCTCTTCGCTCAAGGAGAAAAGCGGCTATCCGTTAGGTTCGCACCGCGCCGTTAAACGGTCTCCGCTGCGAAAAAACCCAAAATACCGGACATGATCATCTGCGCGGCCAGTGCCGCCAAGATGATGCCGGTCAGTTTGCTTAGGATGTTCAGGCCGCGGTGTCCGATGCCGCGCTCGATGGCGGTGGCCAAGAGCAGCATGATGCCGAGGCAAAGCACCGCGAAGAGCAGGGCCATGCAACTGACGGCTTTCTCGGTGACGGTGGTGAGGCCCGCGCCCATGACCAACAGCGTGCCGGTGGTCGCGGGGCCGACGATGATGGGCATGGCCAGCGGCACCACAGCGATGTCCGCCTCCTGGTTCGCGTCGGGTGAGGGTTTACGGCCCTGCACGAGCCCGACGGCGGAGAGGAACAGCAGCGCGCCAACGCCGACGCGAAAGGCGTCGAGGGTAATGCCGAAAACAGCGAAAAGCTGCTTTCCGAGAAAGAGCAGGCCGAGGCAAAGCGCCGCGACGGCGATGCTGATCATGATGGCGAGCCTGCGGCGGCGCTTCTCGGTGTAATCGCCCGTCATGCTCAGGAACATCGAAAGCGCGAAGAAAGGCGTGAAAATGAAGAAAAACTTCAGCCATACAGTAACGAAAAAGTGAATCTGCTCTTGCATGGGTTCACTGTATCCATAAACAACCGGGGTGTCAACGGGGAGGGATCAGGCACTATCACAACGTATTCAAGACCAAAGTATTGCAACTCCTAAATCCTAAATACAAACGCCTAACGCGGGCAAGAAGCGCCTCACGGCGCCACTACGAACAGGAGAAATCCAGGCGCTTCCGTTTGTAGCAACCGTGAGGGCCTTCCCTCAGCGCATGTCCAGCCACATTTAAAATTGCTACTTTTCACATGACAACCAAGGCCGGAGTATGCAAAAATATTTAGTGTTGAATGAGCTTTAATTGATGCATGAAAGGGGGCTGTGATGCGGGCGATGTTAGCGGTTTTATCGTTGGTGATACTGGTGATGGCTGCTCAGGCCGGAGAGTGGTACCGTGGAAATCTGCACATGCACTCGTTGTGGAGCGACGGCAATGTGTTCCCCGAAGATGCTGTGTCGTGGTATCGCGACCATGGGTACCAGTTCGTCTGTCTGTCGGATCATCAGGCGCTTCAGCTCGACACCAACGCGTGGCTGGAGGTCGGTTCCAAGAAGTTGAGCAGCGAGAGGGCCGCGCAGTATATGAAGGGGCATCCTGCGAGCGTGGAACGGAAGAGCG
>JBBRJN010000303.1:0-4548 GCA_038219365.1 Kiritimatiellia bacterium
GCCGCGCTCGGTGACGTCCCCGCGTTCCATCCGACGACGCTGGTTAAATTCAGGAACCGGATCGCCAAGAACGGCAATGCGAAGATCGTCCTAGAGTCGTGCCTCGAAGCCATGCGGGATGCCGGGTATCTGAAGTCATGCACGTCCGTGCGCATCGACTCGACGCACCTGCTGGGGCGCATCGCGGACATGTCGCGCCTCGAATGCGTCCGCGTGACGCTGAAGCTCGCGCTGGAGTTCCTCGCGGAGTTCGGGGGCCCGGCGAAGGCGTGTTGCAGAAGCGCGCGTCCGACGCGGGCGCGGTCGTCAATCCGTACGACCCCGAAGCGCAGTGGAGTACAAAGAAGGCGATCAACAAGGCCGGCTGGAAAGGTTACAAGATGCAGGTCTGCGAAACGGTTGCGGACGGCACATGCGCGAAGGGCGAACCGACGCGGTCGGTCATCACGGCACTCCATATCCAGCCCGCCATCACCAGCGATCACGGCAGCGTCGCCGGCGTCCTCGCGGAACACCAGTCCGCGGTCGGTGCCGGCTGCCCGCCGCCGGCGGAGGTGTTCGTTGACGCGGGCTACGTCAGCGCGCCCGCGCTGGTCAAGGCGGAAGCCGACGGTTACGCGCTCATCGGGCCGATGCCCACACCGCCGCACAGCAAGATCCGCTTCGGCTCGGACTCGTTCATCGTCAACCTCCCTGACCGCGCGGCGGTCTGCCCCGCCGGCAACGCAAGCTCGGAATGCTCGCGGATCGACGACGTGAAATACGCCCAGTACGGGGCCAAGTATTACTTCGCCTGGCCCGCGAAGACCTGCGCCGCCTGTCCGCTGCGGGAACAATGCCTGTCAAAGAAGAACAAGCTGGCGCACAGGATGCTTGAGGTGAACGAGCACCACATGACAGTCCAGGCGAGGAGGGACCTCTGCAAGACGCCGGAGTACCGCAGCCGCATGCGTAACCGCAACGCGGTCGAGGGCTCGCACAGCGAACTGGCCCGGGGATACGGAATGAGGAAATGCCGCTACAAAGGGAGGCTGAAGACGGAACTCCAGTCCCAGTTCACCGCGACAGCGTGCAACCTGCGCCGCTGGTCGCGCCGCCTTTGCTGGGAACAGCGTTTTTTGCGGTATCGTCAGCCTTTATGACGTTTCTTTCAAGCTCAAAACATGAAGAAAGCCCCTTGCTGATTGCGGAGTTTAGGGGAGCGTGCTAATATCGAACTTGAGTTGATTGATTCTTGTTTGACTAACGGGCCCGTTCTGGAAAAGAGGTGTTTTATGCCTAAATGCGTGTTCCCTTATGTCTCCGCATTTGCCGCGCCGCTCTCTTTCGGTCCTCTCCCCCCCTTTCACCTTCTGCCTTTATCCTTCATCCTTCTTTTCTCCCCCGGCTGCCGCCCGGCCCAGCCCGAGCCCCTGCGTGTCCAGTGGACGACCATGGGCACCGTTGCCGCCGTGCAATGCGCCGACCACGCCGCAGCACCGCAGGCCCGCGACCTCGCGCAGACCGCGTTTGACGATCTGGATCGTGAGCTCTCGGCCTGGAAGAGCGACAGCGTGCTCTCCGCCGTCAACCAGGCGGCAGGCACCAGCAACACGGTCGCCCTCTCGCCCTCCTTCGCCAAGGTGCTCGGCTTCGCGCTTGCGACCGCCAAAGAAAGCGACGGCGCGTTCAACCCGCTGATCGGCCCTGTGATGAAGGTCTGGGGATTCAACGGAGCGGACGCACGCCCCTGCCTGCCTGAGCCCGCCGAGCTGGACGCCGCGAAAGCCCTTTCCGACTGGCATCAGGTCGACTTCACGCTGACGCAGAACGGTGCCGACGTGCGGCTGCTTAGGGCGGGCATGAAGATTGACCTCGGCGCGATCGCGAAAGGCTACGCCGTCGATCTCGCTTGGGAACGTCTCTGTGCCGCCGGGCAGACCAACCTGCTGATCGATCTTGGCGGTAACCTGCGGGCCATCGGCGAAGCCGCGCCCGGTCGGGGTGGCTGGCGTACCGGCGTCCGCAACCCGTTCGAGCAAAGTGACCTTATCGGGAAGTTTCTGATGTTCAACGGCGAGGCCGTCGCCACCTCTGGCAATTACGAGCGCTTCGTCGTCATTAACGGCATCCGCTACGCGCACATCATGGATTCCCGCACCGGCTCGCCCGTGACCGGCATGGCAGGCACCACGGTGGTCGCGCCAACCGCCATGCTGGCCGACGCGCTCTCAACCACGGTCTTCATCCTCGGCCCGCAGAAAGGCGCGGCGCTTTTGCGCAGCCACCCCGGCTGCGAGGCTCTCTGGATCCCGGACGAGCCGACAAAACTAACCGTTTATGCAACTCCCGGCATGGCCGCCCGCCTCACCCCCATCGGCCCGACCCCATACACGCTCACGGTCATCAATCCATGAGGGGAAACGCTGAACCCCGCGCGCCAAACTCGTGCGTGCGCCTGGATCCGAGTTCCGGCGACAGGGCAAACACCTCTTATTTTTCGGCTGCGTAACAGCAGGAACATCTCGGCGTGCCGGCCTAAACAAAAAACGCACTAGACCTGCTTGACGGCGTTGCGCACCACCTGGGTGTGCATACGCTCGTCGAACACGTCGACATGCAGGCCGACGTTGAACAGCGTGCCGACGGCGAACAGGGCCGTGATCAGGTTCGTTCCGCCATAGCTGATAAAGGGCAGCGCCAATCCCTTGGTCGGCAAGCACCCGGTCAGCGCCGCGGCCCCGGTCGCGTTGCTCCGGCGCGTCTTCGGCGAGCAGTTCGACGAGTCAGGCGGAAGCGTGTCCCAGAAGCGTGCGGCCGTTGCTGGCGCAACCGTCAACCCGCACGACCCCGAGGCGCAGTGGAGCACCAAGGGCGCTCTCGGCAAGGGCGGCTGGCACGGTTACAAGGCGCAGGTCTGCGAAACGGCGGAGGACGGCAGGTGCGCGAAGGGCGAGCCGACCCGGTCGGTCATCACGGCGATCCATGTCCAGCCCGCCACCGCCAGCGACCACGGCAGCGTCCCCGGCGTCCTCGCGGAACACCTGTCCGCAGCTGCGGCCGACCTCGCGCCGCCGGCGGAAGTGTTCGCGGATCGAGGATGCCACATGCGGCGTCCGGTACTACTTCGCCTGGCCCGCCGCCACCGCCCGCCGGGGCTTGGCGGCTTTGCCGGTCAGCTTCTCCAGCCGGTCGACCTCGGCTTTGAACGCGTCGCCGGATGAATCGGCTTGGCTGTCGCGGACGCATGATGCGAGAATTTGGGCCGAAAAGGAGAATCGTGATGTTGAGAGAGTTCAACGTTGTGATCGAACAGGACGAGGAAGGCTATTTCGTCGCGTCCGTGCCCGCCTTGCGCGGCTGCCACACACAGGCCAAGTCCCTCGATGTGCTGATGAAGCGGATTAAGGAAGCCATCACCTTGTGCCTGGAAGTAGACGACGCACCGGTTTCAAACCTGGTCGGCGGCGGCTTTGTCAGCGGCAGCCTGCGGCCCGTTGTGTCGAATGGTTGCATTGTGTCTCCTCTTTGGTAGGGACGGTTCCCCGAACCGTCCGCCGGTCCCCGTGCCCATCGCTCTGCGGACGTTTCGGGGAAACGTCCCTACCCTGCCCATTGCTCTGCGGACGCCTCGGGGAGGCGTCCCTACCGTTTTACGTTCAGCGTTTTTTTCTTCTCCTTTATCCTGAACCCTGACACCCGAACCCTGTATCCTTCTCGCGAGTTCGGTATCGACGGTGTTGAAGATCCAGAGCATGGACGACGTGACCGCGTCCGAGCCGAGCGTCTGCGTCATGCAGTCGAGGACCGGAGCGAGCTGGCCCATGTTCGTGAGGCTGGCCAGGGTGCGGTGCTGGTTGACCGAGCGGCCGGAGACGCCGGTGGAGTTGCAGTACTCGCCCGCCCACGCGGCCCGGTCGAGCACCGCGCTGCCCGCGAACATGAGGCCGGTCCTGCCGCCCTGCGCACGGGCGTGCCGCGCCATGAAGGTCCACATCATAGAGAAGAGCTGCGCGAAGGGTTCCGCGAAGCGGTCGACCGCGTCGTTGAACATGCCGTTCGCCGCGGACATTATGGCGTCGACCTCGGTGGCGGTCTTGCGCTGCTCCGCTCCCGCGACGCTGGCGATCGCGCCCTGGGTGGAGCCGACGCGCCGCATGGCGAGGTTGCGCGAGTAGTCCTGCTGGTAGACGTGGTCCAATTTCAGCGCAACGCTTGTTGAGACGTGACTCTGATTGATCCGCTCACACTCTCATTGGTGGCTTGTGCCGATTATGATTTTGTTCACTGAATACCTTTAGCATTTGATTCTGGCCGGGCTGTGTTAATTTTTACCTAACAAGGAGATCGTATGAAAATCGGATGTTTTGCCTGCGTTGAACCGTTTGCGCCCATGGCCCGCCAGCTAGCGGCCATCAAAGAAATGGTCTTTGCTTTTGCCGACGTCACGGACAACCATGACGGCGCGGCGCTGGGAGAGGAGTTCGGGTTCGCCCCGACCGTGAGTCTGGACGCGCACCCCGAAAAGATCCGTGCGCTCGCGAAAGGGGCTGGTATCAAGTTGAGCGC
>JBBRJN010000304.1:0-4546 GCA_038219365.1 Kiritimatiellia bacterium
GTCCGGGTCGTTGTCCAAGAAAGCGAGTGCCTTGCGGGCCATCTCCGTGAGACTCGGCAGAGCGCCGAGACCGTCATATTCGTACGGGAGCGTCACCTCTCCGAACAGCCCGCACACCCGCGCCTCACGGTCTGGCATCACAGCCGCCAGCGAAACGGCGTTCGTCACAACAGTGTAACCGGCCATGCCAGCGGCCACGGGACTCAAGCCGCCCCCGCCGCCCAGCAAGATCTCAGGTCGCGTCCTGTTGAGGTAATCGTACGCGATCTGTGACTGGTTAGCGCGGCTATCCGTATGCGAACCGAACGCAGCAGGAGTCGCATCCGTGATATACGACGTGGTAACCAGCCCCGTGGCTTTGCCCCGTTTCTGAAACGTCTCCAGCAGCGTCTCTAACTCAGCCCCGTCGCCCGGCATCGCCAGGCTGAGCACGCCATTGTAAACTTTATGTCCGGTTGCGATGGCGGTCGCGGCCGCAGCAGAGTCCGTTAAGACACCCTCGGCGGCAAAGGTGGTCATGCGGGTCTGATGCGGGAACGACTCGAAAAAGAGATGGGTGCCCGCGAAGCAACGGGCAGCCTCCACTTGCCCCGGGCCCATCCCGTCGCCGATGCACAGGATCACATTGCGGATCGGAGCGGCACGGCCCGTCAACGCGGCTGATAAACCTGTTACCAACAAAAACACGACAACGCACGCGCGCGGCAGACGCCTCAAGAGCGGCCAAACACAGGCGCACATGCGACGCTTCCTTTTCTCACTTCTTTTCATGGATCACCTGCGCTTCAAACACCAGAAAATCCGCACCCGAACGCCAGGCGTCCGGCGGCAGCCCGGCTTTCACTGAAAGGTGGGCCAGCGTCTCTTCAAGCCCCCACCCCTGCTCGGGCGCGACCTGCGGCAAAAACACCGCGCTGCGCCCGGCTTTGGTCAACACCATACCGTGCCGACCGATTTCGATCTCCTGCCACGTGCCAACCGGCTTGGGCGGGGTCAGCATCGAAATCTCGATGTCGATCTCAGCCAGCTCGTCCGCGTGCAGAGCCTCAAAGCGCGGATCGTGAAAGGCCGCATTGAGCGCTTGTTCGCACACCACTTTCCAGATCTCGCGGCGCGGCACGATCTCGCCGATGCACCCGCGCAACTCGCCGTGCTTGTTCAGCGTCACAAAGCCGCCGCGCACCGCCCGCATGCCCTCGGTCAACGCCTTCGGGTCGGACGCCGGAACAACGGCGCGTGTCGCGCCAGTCCGCAGCGCCCAGGTGATCGTGTCACGCGCAAGCGCGAGCAGCCGCTCGCAGTCTGCCGTCGGAATCTTCTCATCGCTGGGTGTCGTCGCCTTTTTTTCCTTTGCCGGAGACTCCCATGAACCCGTCACCAATGCCCCGATGTAGCTGACGGAGTTATGAGTGTCATGCAGCAGGTGTCCAGAGGTCTCATAGGCGGTACGCTCAACTTTGGCGTCGGCCGGCATCATGGCCAAAAGAAACGCCAGCGGGTCACGCCCGCACACCGTCGCTCCGGTTTCGTCGAGCATCTTCATAAAGCCAGCCACATCTTTGCGCATGAAGAGCTCAAAGATACCCATGTCCAGCGTTTCCAGATTTTTGAGCACATCCTTGTCGAACGGCACATATCCGTAGTTCGCCCCATAGTGCGTGAAGTCGGAACTCGCCACCATGAGCGTCCGGTTATCCAGCAACTCCTTGAACGCCGCGGCCGCCGCCATCAAATTCGTCGCGTCAAATTGCCCGCAGACCATACAGACCACCGGCAGGTTGGTCGAGAGGCACGCTTGGATCAATGGCAACTGGATCTGGTCGCTGTGCTCGCGCGTGTGGGCCTCGGGCTGTTGCGTCACAAACGGCAACTTACGCATACGCGCCACGAATTCGGTGTCCACCTTCAACTCGCCCAGCGGTGTCGAAAAGTGGGTCGCATCCGGCACGCTGATCTGATTGTGCATGCCGACATAGTGGCTCGGCCCCATCACGACCACGCGACTGTAACGCGACGGGTCGATCCGAAGGAAAACCCCTGCCGCCACGCTGCCGGAATACCGGTACCCGGCATGCGGGACCACCGCCGCGCAAACGTTCTTTTTGCGCACCACCGTAATGCCTTTACAGCGCTCGGCAATCTCCTCACGCAACGCGCGCTCGCCATCCGGGAACCATTGTCCCGCCAAGGGTGAAACCATGACTTTCTTGACCACGCTGACCTCCTTCGGCGCAAGCTTCTCGGCAGAACAGCCGACGAGCCCGCACACACACATGAAAGCACCTGACAGAAGGTGCCGCGACACCCCGCCGGATAACCCGGCTGTCACGGCCAAACCCCGTAAACACGCCTGCCACAGGCAGGGCAGCCGCCGCCGGGCTTCACGCGGTTTTCTGTGACCACATAACGTTGCCTCGTCACCAGCCGCTCGCCGCATCCGGCACAGAACGTGTTCTCGCCATCAGGAACCTCAGCGTTGCCGACGTAGATGTTTTTGAGTCCGGCCAGCCTCGCTCGTTCACGCGCCCGCAGCAGCGTCTCCACCGGCGTGGGAGGCAGATGGAGCATGCGGAACTGAGGAAAAAAACGCGAAAAGTGCAGCGGCATCTCACTGCCCGCATGGTCGCTCATCCATGCGCACAACGCATCAAGCATCGCGTCGCTATCGTTGAGCGTCGGGATCACGAGATTGGTGACCTCCACGTGCACGCCGGCCTCTTTCAGCTGAATCACTGTCCGCAGGACCGGCTCAAGCGTGCCCTCGCACACCTCGCGGTAAAACGTGTCGCTGAACCCTTTGATGTCGATATTCGCCGCGTCAAGATAGGGTGCCAGCGATGCCAAAGGTTTCTCATTGATATAACCGTTGGAAACCAAAACGTTCCGAAGGCCCGCCCCACGTGCGGCGATGCAGCAGTCGCGCAGGTACTCATAGCCGACCAGCGGCTCATTGTAGGTGTAGGCCACATGACGGCAACCGTGTTTCTCCGCCAGCGCAGGCAGCGAGTCAGGCAATAATTCAAACCCAGGGATATCTTCCGGATTGGCCTGCGAAAGGTCGGCGTTCTGACAGTGCTTGCAATGAAAATTACAGCCCGCCGCCCCGAGCGAAAGGACAGGTGCGCCTGGGAAAAAATGAAACAGAGGCTTCTTCTCCATCGGATCAACATGCACCGCGCAGGGACGCCCGTATGTCAGGGCTTGAAGCTTGCCGTCAAGATTCACCCTGACCCGGCACTCGCCGCTGTGCCCCGGCGGGATCATGCACGCTTTCGGGCACACGCCGCAGCGCAGACTCGTTGCTAATTTGGACGCCATAAAACGCACCTCCTTTAAGCAACGCCGATTATAACGCATTTGATAGAAATGGAGAAAGGATTCTGAAAAAGGATTGGCCTGTGTCCGATGGAACGCCGAGCCACCCCCTGCTACTGTGCAGGCGAGAAAACAAACGCTTTGATTTCGCGCGGCTGAAGATCGCCGAAAACCGCGTGCTGATCCTTCTCCAACCCGAGGGCGGTTTCTCCGTCAGGGGTGAGCGCCGAGAGGCGCCACAACCCGCTGGACTTCAGCCACCTGCACGGATCCACATCAAACGCGAACGGCTGTAGCACGCCGCTCGTGTTGACCACAAACACCGCCAGGCGCCCGCGGTCATCCCTCCACAGCGTCGCCAAGACCGCCGGCACACGCACCGTGTGCGGCTGGGTTCGGTTCCACAGGTGCGTGACTAGCGGCACGTCGTTTAGCGGACGCACCTCATCGAGCAACTGCCCGTAAACAAAAAAATCCTTGGCTGCGTGACGGTAGCGACACAGCGCGTACTGGAACCTTTGTTTCTCCCGGTGCGCCTCCTGCAAGATCCACGGATCATTCCAACCCAACTGGCACCCCCACAGAAAGTCACGCGCCTGCGCCGCGCAGAAAGCGTCCATCGTATCGTGCGCCGCCTGCGGGCTGGTGAAGTAGACCGTGTAGCCGGAGTACACCGCCGGCAGCAACGGCACGTCTTCCTGATGGCGCGGGTTCCACGCAAGGTAGGCGTCGATGGTGTCCATGTAGGGCTCTGCCGTGTTCTCGGTGGTCAGCGCCGTCCCCTTCTGCGCCGCCTCCTGCTTGATGCGCGTAAGCATCGTGCGATACCCGTCCGTCCAGTAGCGTCCGCCGCCCACCGGATGCCCGTGCAAAGCGTCGTAACAGGCCACCGGCGCGGCAGCTCCGATCTGGTCGAGATAGATGCCGTTGACTCCGCACTCATCCATCAGGCGGTGACAGACGGCCTGCACCTTGTCCTGCCACAGCCGGGTGTAGGGGCACATCGGCACCAGGTTGCGCCCCGAGCCGTAGATCTCAACATAATTCGTGCCCGAAGGCTGCTTGCAAGCGGCCGGATAAGCCCCGGAAAAGCTCGGTATATCACGGTCCCACAACCGCGCGTTTATGTACGGCATCACGGTCTGCCCTCGCCCCGTCATCGCACACACCGCGTCTGGCATCCCCTCCTTCGTCGGGAAATATTCGGGATAGCTGTTGTCGAACGGGATCT
>JBBRJN010000305.1:0-4535 GCA_038219365.1 Kiritimatiellia bacterium
GGGCCTTACAGCTCAAGCGGCAGCCGTGCGCTTAATTTTGAGGCGGTCTGGCGCGGGACCATCACCCTGCCCGCAAGCGGCCCCTACACGTTCGGCGTCTACGGCGACGACGGGTTCCTGCTCGCCATCGACGGCAAGCAAATCCTGGCCCGCAACTATTGGACCGCCTCGTGGGCTGAGGGGCGCGTCGCGCTCGACGCAGGACGGCACGATATCGTCCTCGGCTATTTCCAGCTTACAGGCGGAGGCGGCATCCGCATGAACGTGCGCCAGCCGAATCAGGCCTCTGCGGTCGCGTTGCCGAACGCCTGGCTCACACCCTACTCGCAGACCCGCGCCCTGACCGGCGGCGGGAGCCTCACGCTGGCGGCGTCCAATTCGTTGCTGCGTGCGTCGCTGGCAGCTGGCGGTGCCACGTACGGCGGAGCCCTCACGGGCGCATCCGGCGGCCTGCTGGCAAAAGCCGGGACCGGCATTTTAAGCCTGAACGGCGGCGGCGTGGCCAACGCTTTCGCGGGCAATGTGGAGGTCCTGGGCGGCCTGCTGACACTCGATGCGGATGAGCGGATCAGCGACACCGCCACCCTTAGCGTGCGCACAGGCGCAACCCTCGCCCTGGCGGCCACGGAGACCGTCGGCGCGCTGGCTGGCGAAGGCACGCTCGCCGTCGGCGGCAACGTCTACACCATGCCCTTCAGCGGCGATGCGGACAGCGACATCTCGACCGCCAAGACCTACACGCACCTGCTGGATTTCCCGGCCAATGGCAACCCCGCCACAGTCAACGGCGTCCTCTTCACCGCAGCGGACATGAGCGGCACCGTGGGCGGCTACGCCTGGTCCACCGTGAACCCGCCGACCGGAGGCTGGAACAGCGCGCCCACCGACGCCACCCGCACGGGTGTCGACCGTCTGCTCTGGGACTTCATCTACGGCTCCATGGACTTCACGATCACCCTCGCAAACCTCACGCCCGGCAAGTCCTATGAGTCGCGCCTCTATTTCCGCAACTTCGCAAGCAACCCGCGCAACGTGACCTTCACCTTCACGGCTGGCGCGCGCGAGGTCGGCAGCCTCACCTACAACCCCGACAACGGCGCGACCGGAACGGGGAGCTGGGTCGGCTGCCGCTACACCGCCGACGGCGCGGGCACGGTCGCCATACGGGTCCTGTCGCTCGACTCGACAAATAAGTGCCACCTCTACGGCCTCTCGAACGAAGAGCTCACCGGCGCGACCTCGCCCGTTCTGACCGTCGTAGCAGCCGCCGGGACCAGCGCCCGCTTTGACGGACCCGTCACGGGACTCGGCAAACTCGTCAAGACCGGCGCGGGCACGCAGCGCTTCAGCGGGGCCAACAGCCTACGGCAGCCGCTGTCCATCGAACAGGGCTTCGCAGTCCTGGACCCCGGCGCGACGCTGCCGTCCGGCGCGACCGTCGCGGCGGGTGCGACGCTCAAGGTGCCGCTCGGCAACGTCACGCTCGGTACCTTAGCGGGCGATGGAACGTTCGATCTGACGGGCGCCGCCGACTACGTCGTCACCAACGGGCCGCATTTCGTGAAGATCACCGGCGACGCCGACTGCGGGATTTCGCCCGACAAGGCCTACACGCACCTGATCGACTTCGGCTCCAGCGCCAGCCTCGCCGTCGTCAACGGCGTGGCCTTCAACAAGGAGACGGCGGTCAGCGGCCCCCTGTTCGGCACGAGCTGGGTCAACGCGCCCGCGACCAGCTCGAACGCCGGCGGCAACCCCGGCAACATCGGCGTGCCGCCGAGTCAGGGGGTCTACAACCTGATCAACGACTTCTGCTACAACGGCCCGTACGGCCCCACCGTGTGCTACCTGACGGGCCTGACGATCGGCAAGACCTACGAGGTGCGTTTCTACCATCGTAAGTGGGAAGCCACCAAGGCGCGTGATACCACCTTCACGTTTGATCCCGACGGCTCGGGCCCCATCAGCGACGCGATCTCGTTCAACCCCGACAGCCCGGCCGGAGCGGCCAACTTCAACGACAACTACCTCGCCTACCGCTATCTTGCCCAGACCAACCAGCTCGCCATCACCGTTACCTGCCCGAACATGGACAAATACCACATCTACGGACTGAGCAACGAGGGGGTGCCGGGAACATTGGACGGAGCGACCATCCTCAACATCACAAACGACTGTGTCTTTGCCGGCGCAATCACCGGCGGCGGAAAGCTCACGAAGACCGGCGGCGGAGCCTTCACCGTGACCGGCACCAGCACCGCCACCGGCGTGGTCGCCGTCGCCGCGGGCGCGTTCGGTGTGGCAGGCAACGGGTGCGCAACGCGCGGGCCGGTCACCGTCGCGGCAGGCACGACGCTCTTCGGCCACGGCCTCGTAGGCGGAAATGTCTCGGTCGCCAGCAACGCCTGGCTGCAGGCGGGCACCCCTGCAGCGTGCGGCACCCTCCAGATCGGCGGCAACCTCACGCTCGCGCAGGGCGCGCGGATCGCTTGGCGCTTCGACACCGCCGCCAACGACGCTTTCACGGTCAATGGCCTGCTGACCTTCCCGACGAACGGCACCGTGCTGGCCTCGGCGCTCACTGTTGGCGCGCACGCCAAAGCCAGATCGACGCTCTTTGCCTCGACACAAGCCATCAATGGTCCTGCGGACCTCACGGGCTGGACCGTAGTTGGCGTGAACAAAGCCAGCCTCGCATACAGTGATGACCGCACCCAGATCTACTTACGCGCTTCGCGTGGACTGCTGATCGTTGTGCGATAACCGTAGCGTTTTCGGGTATTAAACCACCGGCAACTCATACCCAGGTCGGTACGTGTCTTTCATAAGCGCGTTGGCTTCAGGCTTGTCGAAGCTGTTCGTCTTGGCGTCGTACGTCAGCGCCGTGTTGCCGACACGGTGCGCAATGTTTCCCATGTGCGCGATGAGGTTGCTGGCGTGGGCGACCGCAATGTCGGCATTGGGCTGTTTGCGGCTTTTCACGCAGGCGATGAAGTTCCGGTAGTGCTCCAAGTCGCCCGCTTGGCCGTACACCTTCTCCACGACCTGGCTGCTGGCCTTCTCGACGATGAACCCGCCGCCGTGACGGCCCAGAATCATGAACAGGTCCTGGCCATAGATTTCGACACGGGTGGAGTTCTGCATCCAGTCCGGCACAAGGTTCTTCTTGCGGATCACATCCGTGCTCTTCTCCATGTAGCTCGGATACTGGCTCATGTCGAGCGTCATGGCGAACGTGCCGAAGTCCCAGGCGATATTGAGCACATCGGGAACTTCGGCGTCGTCATCCTTGTGGACGACATACCGTCCGCCGAGCGCACGCACACTCTTGGGCAGGCCGGGATCGCCCATCACCATCAGCGCGAGGTCGAGCTGATGGATGCCGTCGTCAGTCAGGTCTCCGCCGCAGTAGTCCCAGTTGTAGTGCCAGCCGCCCTGCCAGATTTTTTGATGATAGGGCCGGGCTGCGGCGCGGCCGAGCCAGCGGTCCCAGTCGAAGCCCGCCGGCTGCGTGCCCGGCTCACCGAACTTGAAGGGCGACCCGCTCTTGAGATTGAAGACCTTGACGAGCCCGATCTTGCCGAGCCGGCCGCTCTTCACGATTTCGCGCGCCTGCTGGTTGTACTCGGTCGAACGGTTCTGCGTGCCGACCTGCACGATGCGGCCGGTCTTGGCCGCGGCCGCGACCATCACGCCGCTCTCCCACATGCAGTGCGAGTGGGGCTTCTCCACGTACACGTCCTTGCCTGCCTGACACGCCATGATCGTGAGCGGCGCATGCCAGTTATCGTGCGTCGCGATGATCACAGCATCGATGTCCGGCGACTCCAGTACCTTGCGGTAGTCCTTTTCAAAGCGCGGCTTGTTCGGCTGGACCGGCTGGATGAACTCCCACATCTGGTCGAGCCGCTTGTCGCTCAGGTCACAGAGGCAGACGCAGTTCGCGCCCGCATCCTCGATCATGACGCGCAGGACGAAGCGTCCGCGTCCACCGCAGCCGATGAGCGCGATGTTTACCCGGTCATTGGCGCCGATCACGCGGTCGGCGCTGAGCGCGGTCCACGCGCTGAAGCCAACAGCGGCCCCTGCCGAGCGTTGAAGAAACGCACGACGCGTGACTGCCGGTTTACCGACAGGCGATTTCACTTTAAACGTGTCCATATGAGGGTCTCCTTAAAAGACATGCGCTCCTGCTAACGGGCCATCAGAACCGTGCCCAGCGGGATCGGGACAACCTCGCCGGTGGCGAGCTGCTTGAATTTGCGGCCGTCTTGCAAAGAAATTTTCGCGAGTTGGGCAGCGGTTAGCCCGACGGAGGAGGTGCCGACATAGAGCCGGTCCGTGCTGCCGCCGAAGCTTGAGCCCGACCAATTGCGAAGCGTCAGCGTTCCGGACCAAGTCTGCCCGGCACTGGCCGCGAACCTGAGCACGCTGCTGACGTTGCCGAAGTCGATCACCGCGTCGCCATCCACGTCCAGCTCGCCCATCGTTTCGCTGTACCCCGCCGTTGCGAAGGTGCCGCCCGTGAGGCGCAG
>JBBRJN010000306.1:0-4529 GCA_038219365.1 Kiritimatiellia bacterium
AGCGGCCAGCAGTCCGGTCAGCAGCGGAGCGGCCGACGCGCCGCGCGATGCCAGCACTTCCTCGATCCGACGCTCGCACGCCGGTTTGTCCGCCGCTTCGTCAAGGGTCGCGGACAGCGTGCCGGCCAACAGCTCGGATGACGGCGCAGGGAGCGTCAGCGTAAACGCGAGGAGCTTCTCGAAGCCTTCCGGTGGCGCATAGGTGCGGATCGCACTTGCCGCCGCTTTTGCCAATGCCGCATTGCCCGATTCGAACAACCGTTTATCGAGCATGAGCGGGAAAAGACCTTCATACCGCCGCGCCGCCAGCAGTTCAACTGCCATCACGCGGTTGGTGCCATCGATGTTCCTAAAGAGTTTGACCAAGCGAGTGTCGATCGCCTTGCTTGGAATGCGGCGCAACGCCTCGCGCACGGCTTCGCCTTGCGCACTGAAAAGCATCTCAAAGAGCAGGTCCACCGCTTGAGTATCCTTGAGCAGCCCGCAAGCCTCAGCCGCCGCCGTGCGCACGGCGGGGTCGGCATCTGTCAGAGCCTTGCGCACCACCGGAGCAACCGACACGTCGCCGCGTTCGGCCAGCACGGCGATCAGTTGCGCCTTGACCTCCGGCGGATGCATCTTGGCCACAGCGCCCGCAGCCATACGCGTCAGCTCGGGCGAACGGTTCTCGCGTGCGATCTGCGCCAGCGCCAGCTCCCGTGTGAAAACATTGTCGCAATCCAACGCGCCAATGATGATCTCCGGCTTAGCGCCCTGCAACTTCGCGTAGGTCGGCACCAAGTCCTGGGCCAAAGAAGCGGAAACCATCAACAAAAGCCCGGTGTGGAGCTTCACTCCTTGCTTCATAATCCCTCTTTCATTCCCGCATGTTCTAAACGTCATACCAAATTCCACTTCGCCCGCTTTTCGCGGCTCAGCATCTTGTCCGCCTCCGGCGCGTCCACAAAGCGTTCAGCCGAGGGATTCCAGCGAAGCGGCTTGCCGCACGCGATTGCGATATTGCCGATATGCGCCAGCGTGATGCTTCGGTGTCCGATTTCAGCAGGCGCATAGGCCGACGCACGCGATTTGACCGCCTTGGCGAAGCTCACGTGCTCGCCGTCGACCCGCTCGCTTTTTAGCTGCACCTCTCCGGGGCCAACCGGTTCCAGCAGCTTACGGCTGGAGGCCTGTACCGGTCCGCGCCACTTCTGGGAATGAAGCCAGCCCTCGTCACCTTCAATTCGTAACGACGGCTCATTGGCATCCACACGCAACTCCACACCGTCCTCATACTGGTAGCGGAGATGAAAATCCGTCAGCGTGTCGTACAGTTCATGCACCGGCTTCCAGCCGAAGCCCTCGACCTTGACCGGACCGCTCTTTTCCCGATTCAACGCCCACTGCGCAAGATCTAACAAATGCGCTCCCCAGTCGCACAACATGCCGCCGCTGGTGTCCGAGATCCAGCGGAAGACGAAATGCGTGCGCGCAGGCGTGTACGGCTTAGAGGGCGCAGGCCCCAGCCACATATCGTAATTGAGCGTCGAGGGAGGCTCGCTGTAGACCACCGGATTGAACGGTTGGGTCCCCGGCCAGTAGCCGCCGGGCAGCCCGACACTCACTCGCCGGATCTTGCCCAGACGTCCGCTGCGCGCAATCTCGCACATTTGTTTGTACTCGGGTATCGTCCGGTTCTCGGACGCGGTCTGAAACACACGGCCCGTTTGCCGGATGGTCTCCACCAGCAGGCGGCCATCGGCCACATTGTAGGTGAGCGGCTTCTCGCACATCACATCTTTGCCCGCCCGCGCCGCGAGAATGGAGATCATCACATGCCAATGATCAGCCGTGGTGATCATCACCGCGTCCATCGCTTTATCTGCGAGGATCTCGCGGAAATCGCCGTGTGCGGCAATGCCCTCGCCGTAGCTTTTAACGACGGCTTGCCGGGCCACCTCCATGCGCTCCGCATCCACGTCGCAGACCGACACCAACTGGATTTCCGGGAGCAATTTCATGCACGGCAGGTTGCGTCCCATGAAATGACTTCCTGTGCCGATGCACCCGATCGTCACGCGCTCAGAGGGTGCCGTCCACCCTCGGCCTAGCACGCGCGGCGGCACCACCAACGGCGCAACCGACGCCGCCAGCATGGCCCTGAGAAATGTTCTGCGACTCTGCGCCATCTCGCCTCCCTCCTTGCTCCCTCCTGAACCCTTTCTCCAGCTGTCAAACGCGAACCCATGTGATGTTTTTAATTTACCGTATCCCGCCTTTCCTTGCTTGTAGAATTAAATCAGATGCTTGTACAATAGCCGCATGACTTCAACTCGTTTTCAAAAGGATTTCCTGTCGCAGATCGGCGATCTAACGCCCTTTCGCCAATTGCTGGATCTTGTGCCGGATGTGGCTTTTTTCATGAAGGACCGCAGCGGTCGCTTTGTGATGCAAAACCAGCGCGCCTGCGAGTTTTGCAAGGTGAACCACGAGCGAGAAACCCTCGGCAAAACCGACTACGACTTCTTCCCAAAAGACCGGGCCGCGCTTTACGTGCAGGGCGATCAGGAGGTTATGCAGAGAGGCAAGCCGATCATCAACGCCATCGCGCCCGCACCGGAAAACTCAGATAAGATGATTGTCTACAGTAAAGTTCCTGTGACTGGCAAGAGCGGACGCATCATCGGCGTGGCGGGCATTCACCGCATCGTGGACGGTCTTCGCGACACGCCCCATTGGCACGGCCGCTTCTCAAAAGTGATCGACCACATCCACAAGCACTACGGGGAGAACCTAGACCTCGGCGGCTTAGCCGCCCAAGCCGGCGTTTCCCAGAGCCAACTCGAACGCCGCTTCCAGCAGATTCTTGGCACCTCGCCCGGCGAGTACATCCTGCGCGTGCGTATCAGTGCCAGCCGCGCGCTGCTCGAAAACACCGACCGCACCATCGCCGACATCGCACTGGAGGTGGGCTTCTATGACCACAGCCACTTCACGCGCACCTTCCGGCGCCAAATGTCCTGCTCGCCCAAGCAATACCGCGATCACCACCGCCAGCAGGGATCGGCGTGAATCGGCAACACTGGTAATGGAGACATTTATTCCGATCTCGCCGCGAGGACACCGCGCCGCACGCTTCCCACAAGCGCGTCAGCGAAATCCCGAATCAGTTCAGTTTGAACCAAACACTCGCGCCAAGGCTCTGGGATATCTTCGACCCCATAGTACGCGCCAGCCAATTGCCCGTAGATCGCGCCCGTGGTATCGGCGTCGTAACCCAAATTTACCGCAAGCAGACATCCCTCTTTGAAACTGGCTGAGCGACTGAAGGCCCACAGCGCCGCTTCCAAAGATTTCACAACATACCCGCTTCCCACAATGGCGGGTGGCTCTCTGCGCAGAAACGAGCCACACGCGATCTCGTCGATTTCTGCGCACAGCGGATCCCTTTCCCAAAGTCCCCCGATGGGCGCAAAGCGTTTCGAGAACAAGTCTTCTTTTGATACGCCGTTCACCGCGCCGACAATCAATCCTCCATAATATCGGCATGCATCCACACAGGTCACCGCCCCGTGCGTCGTGCGCGAACTCTCTCCGCTCATCCGCACGGCCAGTTCCGGGTCAGCGGCAAAAAAAAGCGGAGCCGGCGCAAGGCGCATCAGGCTGCCGTTTCCCGCCGCGTGGACACTTGTCGAACCTGCGAACGGCTCTTCGGTGCGAATAAAGGTTTGCAGGGCCTGAGCCGTTGTACCGCCGATATCGAAGCAGAAGCCGGTGCTGCTGAGGTGCCCCTCGCGCCACCAGCGGATATAGCGTTCCATCTGATCGGCCGCGTCAAACGCCCGGCATTCGCTCAGACTTTCAGCGAGACACAAGGCCATCGACGTATCGTCGGTCCACGCGCCCCGCTTCAAGTTGAACGGCCCGCCGCCAACGATATCGGTCATCGGCGCGAACGTCCCCGGCGCTTTGAACTCGACCGTTGTGCCGAGCGCGTCCCCCACAGCCAAGCCCAGCAGGCAGCCCTCATACCTTGCTTTCATATCCATTTTTGTTTCACGCCTCCCCTTTATCAATTCTTGCCAGACCTCAGTCTTCTTGCCAGACCTCAGTCTTCTTGCCCGACTCAGGCTGCACGTCGCCGTCACCCATCATAGAGACTCCCTCGCTAAGGCTTAAAGTGGGCGTCTTGCTCTGACTCATCTTCTCCCTCCTCAGCTCCTATCCGTCCGACTGAGTGAGGTGCAGCAGCGTTCTCGCCAAATCATTAGGTGGATCGATCAGGCACCATTCCTGCTTCTCGTAACGGACAAGCTGGCGCGCGGCCAGCTTGTTCAGGTGGCGCGACAAGGCGGGAAGGCTGATCTGCGTAGACGCCGCAAGCTCTTCCGCGCAGGCTGCGCGGCGCTCTTGCAGAACCGACAGAATCACGATCCGCCGCGGATGAGTGAAGCCTGTCAGCGTGTATCGGATCGCGGAATCGGATCCGTTTGCGTCGAGCAGCGCCCGCCTAAGCGCTTTCAGGAGCATCTGCGATCCTGGCACAAGGG
>JBBRJN010000307.1:0-4513 GCA_038219365.1 Kiritimatiellia bacterium
CCTTCAGCGCGCCTGCGCAACTGCTGAGGTTAACGCTGACCTCCAGCCCCACCCGAGCGGCCTCCCTGATCCCGAACGTCAGCAGCTCGCGCCACTCGGGACTCATGAACTCAATCGTCGGCTTCGGCAGCGTCAGGTGCCCCGTATCGTCCCAGTAGCCGCGCGCATCGAACATCAAAAATCCTCCGAACCCGACCCGCCGCATCGCCTCCATATCGCTCGTAATCGTCTCTTTGTCCACATGGCCGTTCAGCCACCACCAGTAACACCACGGCCGGTCCACCACCGGCACCTCGCGGAAGCTATCCTCCAGCGCGGCGCCCGCACCCAGTGCGAAACCTAACAAAAGTCCAATCAAAAAGCTTCGTTTCATCATTCTCACATCCTCCGCTATTTGAACATGTCCGATCACCCCCTCGGGTGACCTCCGAGATCCACCCTTCTCTACTTCTGCAGCTCTTTTTGGAGCTTCTCAAAGAACGTTCCCACCTTCTCCGCCGCACGCTCACCCACCGCACTCTTGATCAGCCCCCCAACGGCATTCTGCAGCACGCTGGTGTCGAGACGCGGCTCATTAACCGTACCGGTCACAGGGATTTTAATCGACAGGCCTCTAAGCAGTTTGCCGCCCGAACCGCCGGTCATGCGGTCCGTCAGCGGAACCTCGACCAGGTACTTGATCGTTCCTCCGAACGCGACCCATCCGCTAAAGATGACCGGCTGCTTGTCGATTACCATCTTCACAGGGTCCACATAGACCCGGCCTTCTTTAACCGTAACGTGGATCGGCAACGTTTCCACCGCGTAGTTGGAATCCTTCACCTTCAGCACGGCCAACAAATCGAGCATGGATGGCCCGAGTTCCAGTTTGAGGTTTTTAAAAACCACATCCATGTCCGCAGTCACACCTTTTTCCGGCGTCACCCCCGTCGCGATACGGCAGCTCCTCAAGTCCACCGAAACGGTTCCGCCCAACACTTTGCTTCCTTGAAACAGCGGGTTCACATTCACCAGCAGCTTGTCCACCATCTCCTGCGTGAGCGTCACATTCTCCAGCAACCGAGTCTTCGCCGGAAACAAAAGCACCGGCGCTGTGCCCGCCGCATCGACCTCGGGCACCAACCGCAGCTTGCCCTTGTTCAGCACCGGTTCATAAGCCAGTTTCAGAATGCCTTTGGACAGCTTAACCGACATGTCCGCCGGCCCCGCCTCCAGCCCCAGTCCCTTGAACGAGCCGATAAACGCCGCGCCCGCAAACTGCCCCTCAGCCATCACCGTCCCCGCACCGCCCGCCACCGGCGAGTTGAAACGGAAGGCGCGCGACTCCCGTCCCGTCATCGCGAACTCGTCGGTGCCCTTCGCATTCAACAGCTGTGTCAACGCGCCGAAGTCCAAGGCCACCTGGCCGTCCGCCGCGACCACACAGCGCGTTGCCAGTTCGGTCACCTCCGCCTGCGTCTGTACATCAAACAGGCCCGAAACGACCTCCAACTTCGAAATCTTCACGCTGTTGCCGTCCGCCGCAAAACGAGCGTCCAGCGCCATGCTTGCGGCTTTTTCGGCGAAGGCCGTCTCACCGTCTCGCTCAAGCGCCCCCCCGCCCTTCACCGTCGCCTCAATCCGCAAACCGTCCTTCGCCCCATTCTGTGTCAGCGCCGCCTCCAGCCGGATGTCCGGCACGCGCCATACGCCGCCGTCGGCAGCCCCTGCCACGATTTGTTGGCCCGCAGCGTTCATGCGGGCCTTCACAACACCCCCCGCTGCTTCAGCCGTCGCGTTGGCGATCACACGCCCCTGCCAGGCGCTCATGCGCCGTTGCGCCGACGCGGGAATAAACCCGCCCAGCAATCGCCGGACGCTGCCTAACTCCATGTCGCTCGTCAGCGCAAACCCGCGCACCACCAGCGACTCGCCCGCAAGCGAAAAACGCTTGCACCCGCCCGACACCTTGCCGCTCTCGAGGGTGAGCGCATACGTCGCATCCTGGATCTCATTCTCCGGCCTTCCATCCGTTAACGGCACAAACGCCTCAAGTTTAACCGCGCCCTGCGGCACCACCAACCGTTGTCCCGGCTTGAGTTCCGCCGCCACGTCCGACATTTTCAGGAACACAGCGAGTGCCACGCGTCCGCCATCCCGCTTCGTGCCCACATCCAGATAAACCGAACCCACCATGGGAGGAGCATTTTTTATCATGCGTTTGAAGTCGCGCGAGAAGAGCGTCAGGTCCAACTTGCCCTTGACCACCGCCGCATCGAACCGCCCGCTGCCATACACGTCCGCAAAGGACGCCTTGAGATGGAACGTCTCGATTTCTGGCCACTGTCCGTAAGGGAACTTGGCCTTGAACACCAGCGACGGCGCGGGCTTGAGGACGAAGGGCTCACCATCGATGACCATCGCGAGATCCGCCGTCGTGACGTTCGCGTCCACGCGCATCGCCTCCTCGCTGCCTTCCAAAGAGAACGCCGCATGTAACCGGCCCTTTTGCATCTTGAAGCCCTTGACCAACCCCAAGGCCGCCGCAAAATCGCGGGCCACAGCCGCGAGGTCAGCATCCGCCGTGGCGTTGATCGAGCCCGTCATCACGCCCGCCTTCGCGCCCTGCTTCAGCGTGCCACTCGCTTCTGCCTTCACCCAGGGCGAGTTCAACTCGAACCGGGTGACGTTGATCACCTTCTTGTCGTACGCGACATCGACCATCAACGCCAGGTCGCCGGCGGGCGAACGCGGCTGCCGCGCGGCCGCCACCGAAAGTTTGTTGATCACCAGGCCGCCCTTCAGCGTGAACTGCTCAGCGCCTTTGATGACCGCCGTCAGCGCCCCCTCAGCCACGCCGCTGTGAAGCCACGGCTCGCCGGTCGCGTGCTGAAGCAGCGGCCTGAATGCAGTCAGATCAACCCCAACCAACTTCAGCGTCAGCTGCTCGGGCTGCTCCATCTCCACGCCGTTATAAAGATCCTTGATGCTCTGCACGCGCCCTTCAAGCGCCAGCGTGCCTTCCCCGACCCGCATCTGCGACTGCACTGCAATGGGCTTCCTGTAGGATTCCAAAGTGATCGTGCAGCACAACTGCTGCGCCACGAAAGGCTCAGGCGCGTTACCCGTCACGACCACGCGTCCGTTCTCAACATTCAGCACCGCAGCCACATCCACGACCGGCAAGAAAAACGCGCCTCCCGTGCCTTCCTTTTCACCTTTTTTGTCCTGCGGCTGTTTAGGCGGCGGCACCAGCGAGTAGGCGATCTCCGGTTTCTTGAGTGTCACGCTGCCGAGGTTCAGCATGCCCACCGGCAGCAGCCGCAACAAGCCACGGTCAAAGGCCACCTGCTCAATTTTAACATCGGCACCATGCGCCACATCCACGTAAGTGACCTGCTCCAGCCGCGGCGCGACAAGCCACCCCAGCGACCACTTCTCGAACGACACCTGAGCGGGCGCGGCCGCGGCGTTGATTTTTTTCAAGGCCCATTGCCGTCCAGTGTCAGACGACATCAGCGTCGGAAGCAACGCCACGATGATGAGCAGCGGCACCAGCAAAACCAGCAGCAGCCGGAACAATCCGAGCAGACAGCCCGGGCGCTTTTCCTGGAAACCCTCGTCCTCTTCATCGTCTCTGATCTCTGCGAAATCCATAAGCCAATTCCTTTGTCCCCCACGCCATGACGTGCCCCGTGCTGCGATCCGTCATCAAGAGGTGAATCAGCATATCACAAACCGCGCTATCTTCAAATCGTCTCCGAAGCACGAAGAGGCTGCTGCGGGTCTTGCCTTACAGCGCAGTTCGCACCTGCATGATCGTGCGCCCCTGTACGATGCTGTTTTCGGACGAAGGATAGGCCCACCGCTGAACAACCGCACACCGGCCAGGCGTCCCCCCACCCGGTCGTCCCGCCCGGGACGAATGCGGTTGACGGGAAGATACAGGCGCGCTACGATACAACGATATTCTGATTGTAGGACATGTGATGAGGAATTAACGTATGGCGACAAAATCAGGGAAAGGCGCGTCGAGGCGTACCTGTCTCAAGATGATGGTGGCTGCTGCGGGTGGCGTCGCGACTGGCGTGGGCGGTGCCAAGGTGGTGGGACGTCTGGGACGTGCCCCCGAGGGCCCGTGGCGGGTACTGACGCCCGAAGAGGCAAGGCTCGTCGAGGCTGTTTCCGAGCAGATCATTCCCGCTGACCGCGATCCCGGCGCAAAAGAGGCGGGTGTCGTCCATTACATCGACCGCCAGCTCGACGGACCCCATAAAAAGTTCGCTGAAAAGTACCACGCCGGGCTTGCCTGTCTGTCGAAAACAAGCCAGGCGATGTTCAGCAAGGCTTTTGAGGAGTTGGGCTGGCCCGACCAGACCCGCGTTTTACAGGCGCTGGAATCGAATAAGGCCCCGAAAGACATTTGGACCAAGCCCTCGGCTTCAGAGTTCTTCGGCCTGATCCGCGATCATAGCATGCAGGGCTTCTATGGCAGTCCTCGGCACGGCGGCAACCGGAACTACGCGAGCTACAA
>JBBRJN010000308.1:0-4505 GCA_038219365.1 Kiritimatiellia bacterium
CGAGGTGGATGTGACCGGGGTGGAGCCGATGACCTCGGTCACCCCGATGCGGCTGCGGCGGCGGGCGGATGTGGTGATGGTGGGGGCTGGCACGATCGTGGCGGATGATCCGTCACTGCTCTGCCGCAGCGGCGGCGGAGAAAAGCTGGTGCGCGTGGTCGTGGACGGCAAAGGGTCCACGCCGCCAACGGCGCGGGTTTTGACGGATGAGGCCGCGGCGCGCACGGTGCTCGCGACCGTTCGAGGAACCGATCCGCAACGGGTTGCCGACTGGTCGGCACACGGTGCGAACGTCTTAACGTTCGCGCCTGACCGTGAGGCGCATGTGCCTTTGAAGCGTTTGCTGAAGCGGCTTGGCGACACGGGGTATATGCAGGTGCTGTGTGAAGGAGGCGGACGATTGGCCGGCGCGTTGCATGATGCGGGGCTGGTGGACGAGTACTGTTTCTTTTATGCGCCGGCAATATTGGGCGACGCGAAGGCGATCCCTGCGGTTGAGGGCAAGGGCACTCCTTTGTTGAAGATGCAGCGCATGAGGTGCGTCGAGGTCAAGCGGTTCGGCCAGGACGTGATGATGCGCATGCGGAAAGCGTGAAATTATGTTTACGGGACTTGTACAGAAAGTGGGCGTGTTGAAACGGCTTGCGCGTGTGCAGGAGGGCTGGTCGCTGACGCTGGCGCATGAGCCCTGGGCTGATGCGCTGGTGCTGGGCGAGAGCGTGGCTGTGCAGGGTGCCTGTTTGACGGTAACCGCCGTTGGTGAAGGCTCCTTTACCGCTGATTTGCTGGATGAAACCCTGCGCTGCACGACGTTGCGGCAGGTGCGCGAGGGCGCACGGGTTAACCTTGAACGCGCCTTGGCTTTGGGGGATCGGCTGGGCGGGCACATGGTCAGCGGTCATGTGGATGAGACCGGGACCTTCGCCTCCGTTGAGACGCGCGGACGTGATTTCGCCTGGCGCGTGGCCTGCTCTTCGGAAATCGCACGGCAGACGGTGCTGAAGGGCTCTGTCGCGCTGGATGGCGTGAGTCTGACGGTGACGGGTGTGGGCGACGACTGGTTCGAGGTGAATCTGATTCCTCATACGCTGCGCGAGACAAGCCTCGGTGACCGTAAAATCGGAGATGCGATGAATATCGAAGGCGACTTGATCGGCAAGTATGTGGCTCGCCTGCTGGGCCAGGAGCGCCGTCAAGGAATCACGGAACAGAGGTTGGCGGAGAATGGATTTCTATGAAAAACGTATTGTGTCTGGGGCTGACGCCCGCGTTGCAGCGCACGATGCTTTTCGACACGCTTGAACACGACGAGGTCAACCGGGCCCGACAGGTCGTGGAGTCGGCGGCCGGCAAGGCGCTGAACACGGCGCGTGCGCTTGTGACGCTGGGCACACCGGCGCAGACTGCGGGTTTCAACGGCGGCCAGACGGGCCGTGCGATTTCGGCTTTCTTAAAAGCGTACGGTGTGGATTCTGTGCTGACTCCGATGCCGGCGGATACGCGGATTTGCTCCACGCTGATCGATTCTGCAGCGGGCACGGTGACCGAGTTGGTGGAGGAGGCGCGCGAGCCGGGACCGTCAGCCGTGTCACGGTTTGTGCGGGACAATCTCAAGCGGACGCGCGAGGCTGCGATGCTGGTCATCAGTGGAACGCTGCCTCCTTTTGCCGGTGATGAGTTCTATGTTGGTTTTGTGAGGGCTGCCGCACAGGCAGGTATTGCGGTCGTGATTGACTCGCAAAAGGCCGCGCTGATCAATGTTCTTTTCGAGCGCCCTCTGCTGGCTAAGCTTACGGCCCGTGAGCTGGCGGCCACCTTGCAGGAGCCGATGAACAGTGAGCGACAAATTCTTCGCGGCATGCGGGATTTAATGGGTATGGGCGCACAGAACGTCGTTGTCACGCAAGGCGGCAAGGCCGCGTACCTGGTCACGCCTAAGCAAGCCTGGCGGCTCACGCCGCCGGCGCTCGACCGATGCGTGAACCCGATCGGCAGCGGCGACTGCACGACCGCCGGGATTGCGCATGCGCTGTTGGCCGGAAAGCGGGCGTGTGATGCTGTGCGCTATGGCCTGGCATGTGGCAGCGCCAATGTGGAAAGCCTGACACCTGCCGACCTCGACCTCAAACGGGTCGCCGTCCTCAGGAGGAGCGTGACCTGTAGTGCCGTCTAAGAGAGCGTTCATGAAATCAAAAACACAGCTTACGAATACCGAAGCTAGCCAAGAAAACACTCAGGACAAGATTCTGCATGCCGCGACAAAAGTGTTTGCGGAGCACGGGTACAAAGATGCCACCACCCGGATGATTTGCTCGGAGGCGCGGGTCAATGTGGCTTTGGTAAATTATTATTTCCGGTCGAAAGCCGAACTCTACAAGGCGGTGATCGGAGCCTTGTTTGAGGATGTCGCCAAACCGATGATGTCGATTCCCGACACGGTGTGCGACGAAGCGACCTGGAGACTTGCGATGCGGACGTGGATCAGGCGCTCGCTGGCGATCTGCGCGGCGCGCAAACCTCCGGAGTCCTGGATGGCGCGGCTGATGGGCATGGAGGAGTGTGTCCCATCGGACATGGCGCAGGACATCGAGCGCATGTTCGCGATACCGATGCGGCGCTGTTTTATGCGGTTGATCCGCATGGCCCTGCCCGACGACGATCCTGTTCAAATCAGTCTTTGGTGCAGCACGGTGCATGCGCAATCCGTCGTGTATGCGATTGCCAAGCCGAGTTGGGCATCACGGTTCTGTCCTCCTGACCTTGACCGCGAGGTCTGGCTGGACACGGTTGCTGAGCACATTTGTGGAGGGATTTTCACCCGAATCTCCTTCCAGAAGAAGATCGGCTAAGCCGTATGCGAAATCCCTTTTGTGTTTGTCCAGCGATGCTCGTTCCGCTCATGGCAGTCATGATGGGGGGGTGCCGAATGCCCGGGTTTGAAGAGCGCACGCGGGAGGCCGGCAAACTCCGCAGCACGCTTCAAGAGGAGACGCATGCATTTTTCGCGACCAACAGCGCGCCGCTGACGCTGGCTTTTTCACTGGAGCTGGCACGCACGCGCACCTTGAAGCTGACGCAGTCCCAGTTGGATCTTCAACTGTCAAAGATTCAGCGTGCGACGGCCTTTTCTGCGTTTTTGCCGCAGGTCGAGGCGACCTTCACGCGGAAAGGAACGGATGTGCCGATCATGCGGTCGTTCGGTGCGCAGTCGGTTCAGCTGAGCAGTAAATATGTGAGTGAGGCAGCGATCACGCTAACCCAGCCGATCTTTACGCCCGGAGCATGGTTCCTTTTTGTCGAGTCCAAGAATGCGGTGCGAGCCCACGATCTGATACGCGCACGGACCGGTGAACTGCTCGACGTCCAGGTGGCCTCCTTGTTCTATCAGACGGCTGTGGCCGAGAGTCTGCTGAAGACGTACGAGCGGCAGGCCGAGGCGACGCACGTGCTGGTTGATCAGACTGTGGCGCTCGCTCGAGAAGGGTACGTGTTGGATGCACAGCGCGAGCGGGCGCAGGCCCGGCTCTTGTCGGATCAATACAACGTGCGGCTGGCGAAAGATAACCTGGCGCTAACGCGGGCGAGGCTCTTTGAGGTCCTGCGATTTTGGCCGACGGAACCGGTGGCGTTCGACGGCGCATCGTTGCTCAGCGTGTTGGAGCGGGACTGGATCTTGACCGCAGAGGACGGCGGTGCTCAACGTGTCACACGCGGTCAGGCTCAGGTGCTCACCCCGGAGGAGTGGATGTGGCAAACGCTGGTTAACCGCAAGGAGCTGTGGGTGGGTGATCAGATGATTGAGATGCGTAAGACGGAGGTCTTGCGTGCCCTCGCCGGATTCCTGCCAAATCTCTACGGGTCCGTCTCAGGAAACTACACATCAGAAATTTTGCAGTCACCCAGCCACTATTGGGCTGGCGGTTTAAGCGCTGCACTCTCCCTGTTCAAAGGATTTCAGAACGTGAATGCTTACCGTGAGGCGAAAGCGCGGCGAACGGCGGAGTTCCAGATACAGGAGGACCGTGCCCTGGCGCTGATGGTGGCAACCTATGAGGCCAATCAGAACTGGTGCCGTGTGGCCGAGCAGCGTGCGGTTGCGGCGCAGGCTCGTAAGGCGGCGGAGATGGACTACGCTGAAACCAAAGCCCGGTTTGAGCAGAGCCAGGAGACCCTTTCAGACGTTCTGGACAGGCTTGCGCTGATGGAGGCTGCGCGCGTGCAGGCGGTCATGGCCGAGTATGCCGCCGCATTAGCCGAGATCGTTTTGCGCGACGCGGTCGGGGCGGGTCTGCACGAGGATCGTGTCATGGAGAAACAGGCTGCCGAAACCTTCCGCAGCGAGCGTGTCCTCAGCGGCAAGAGCAACGATTCGAAGTGAGAGGACGTTTATGAAAAAATCAATTCTGACCGTATGTGTGCTCGCCGCTCTAACCGTGGCAAACGGGTGCAAAAAACCAGACACACGGGACGTTGCACTGGATGTCCGCCCCTTAGTGAAGGTGGTT
>JBBRJN010000309.1:0-4479 GCA_038219365.1 Kiritimatiellia bacterium
ATGGATCTGAACTATCCGAACGGTGATGGCATTCACATCGGCTCCTGCCGGGATGTGACCGTCAGTGACTGCATCGTCCGCAGCAGCGATGATGCGATCATTCTGCGCGCCTACCAGCATCAGCTCAGTGAACCCACGGCCTGTGAGCGGGTCGTAGTCGCGAACTGTGTGCTGCAAAGCAACGCTGCCGCTGTTCGGATCGGGTGGACACACGACTATGAGATCAAGGACTGCCGGTTCAGCAATTTGGTGATCCGTCAATCGAACATGGGCATCAACATCGTTATGCCTGCGGTAAAGTCCGTTCCGAACGATCCGCCGCAGGGAGACGGTGTACCGCCGTTGCCGGAGGGAGACGCCGTGCGTCCGTTTGGCGTCGAGAATGTGCATTTCAGCGACATCAGTTTGGACTGCCGGTCTGCGCCGATCACGGTCTCATTCGCGCCAGATACCAAAGTCAGCCGCATCCGCAACCTGACGTTCTCGAACATGACGATCCGCTCGCCCGAGTATCCCTCTTTCACTTTGCGTAAAGGCGATAACGTCAACGACATTCTGCTGAGCAATGTGCGGTTAGAAATGTTGCCCGGAGGGAATAATGTTTTCGGTATCCGGGGTATTGATCACTTGACGCTGGACCGTGTGACGTTTATTGATCGGACGGGCGAAGCGCAAGCGAAGTGAGGTTTGACTCGTGAAGTCAGTGTTGAGCACTGTTCAATAAGAGTTAAAATGTAGGCCGGGGGCGTGGGGCTGATGGCCCTTTGTGTCGTATGACGTGGCAGAAAACAGGGAGGGGCAGGGTGACGAAGAGGATAATGATAGCCGGGTTGTTCGCGGGTTTGGCTGTTGCAACGATGTGTATGGCCGAGTCGGTCAAGAGTCAGTTACCCGAGGGTAAAAAGTGGAAGTTGGTGTGGAGCGACGAGTTCAACGGTACGGAACTGGACCGCACGAAATGGGATTTCCGCTTGCACATCATGCAGACGCGGCACCAGACCTTTACAAACGAAGGTGCCGTTGTGAAAAACGGGCTGCTGTATCTTGACTTGATCGAGAAGGACGGACAGTACTATTCCCCGCATTTGCAGACGGGGCGCAACTACTTGGACCGACCGGGGAACCCTTACAGTAACGGACTGACGTGGCCGATCGCCGAGATTGAGCAGCCGCTGTTTGTCCACACTTACGGGTACTACGAGATCCGCTGCCAGCTACAGCGGCAACCTGGTTGGTGGTCCGCCTTCTGGATGCAGTCGCCGCTCATCGGTGCGAGCCTCGACCCGGCAGTCTCGGGCGTGGAATTGGACATCATGGAGAATTTCACCCGCACCAACCGTATCAGCCACAATATCCATTGGGACGGGTACGGCAGAAATCACAAACACAAGGGCTCGGGAGAGGTTTCTTTTACGGAGACTCCTGACCGATTCCATACGTTCGGTATGCACTGGACGCGGACCAACTACGTCTTTTACGTGGACGGCAAGGAGACTTGGCGGGTGGACGGTCCCGTCTCGCACACGGGGCAGTTTCTTCTGGTGTCAACCGAGTGCGAGGGCTATCGCAACGGAGCCCGTGACCAGCCGTCCGCGCGGCTGAAGACGGCGGTCTTGCCGGACGCGTTCGTTGTGGACTATGTGCGCGTGTACGACGAGGTTGAGTAGGGTTTTAGGGGTTCAGGGCGATAGGCGGGCCGGGCGGACGGCAAACGGTGAGGGGGGCGCATGAAGCGTATTATTGGGCTGAGCGTGTCGTTGGCGGCGGGGTTCGCCTGTGCGGAGCCGGCTGCATTTTGGCGGTTTGAGGAGGGGCGTCCGGGCGGAGTGGCCGGTGCGGTGGCGCCTGCCGGTAAAGCGGGATTTTTTGAGAAGGGGTGTGCCCCCGTTTATGATGGAGAGGTGCCGACGGCTAAGCTCTGGGATGGGGCCACGTATGGTCCGGTGAACCCTGACAACCGTCTCTCCCTACGGTTCGCGGGCGTTCAGGCGAGTGGCCCGGGTGCACCGGTCGGGGGCGAGGTCACGGTTTCGGGCCAGGAGGCGCTGACCCGTCCGGAGAGCTTTACGGTGGAGGCCTTCGTGAAGGTCGCGAGCCTCACGGGGCGGCACGCGCTGATCGCGAGCAAGCGGCGCAACGGCCAGACCGGCGCGAGCTGGTCGCTCTCAGTCACTCCGTCCGGCACGCTGGGCGTGCGTTTCGACACGCAACCGGGGGCGGATAGCAAAAGCGGCGAGGGCTTCAACCAGTGCTTCGGCTCTTCCGCGCCGCTGAATGACGGAGCGTGGCACCATGTGGCGCTGACCTACGACCCGGCCTCGCAGGCGGCCGCACTCTACGTGGACCATTTGAAGAACGGCGGCGGCGTGACCCGTGGACCGCTGGTTTACGACGCAGGCGACTTGGTGCTGGGCCGCGGGTTGGACGGCTGGCTCGACGACGTGCGCCTGACTCCAGAGGTCCTGCATCCTGAACAGTTTCTGCGGCATGTGCGCTTCTTTTCGGAGATGAAACCTCGCGTGGTTTATGTGCCCTTGCTCGACCAGACGCAGACCCGTGTGCAGTCGGCGCTCAAGCCAGAGCTGAAAAAGCTCGGCACGCTGATCCCGAAAAGCGTGCCGGAGATCGGGACGTCCATGTGGTCGCTGGGGTGTGAGACGCTGGACCGCGACCTGGCGAACTGGGATGCCTACCGGGGCTATCTGGTGCCGCTGGGGATTAAGCGCATTCGTTTGCAGGGCGGCTGGGGGCGCACCGAAAAGGTCAAGGGCGTGTATGATTTCGGCTGGCTTGACCATATCGTGGACGATGCGATCGGCCTAGGGCTTGAGGTTTGTCTTGAGACCTCGTACGGCAACCGCCTGTACGAAAAGAATGCGGCGGGTGGTCCGGGTGGCCTGCTTCCAGCGGGCGAGGAGACGCTGGCGGCGTGGGACAAGTGGGTCGAGGCGATGGTGAGCCATTACGCGCCGAAAGGCGTTCACGAGTGGATGATGTACAATGAGCCGAACCTGCGCAAGGAGAACTCGCCCGCGCTGATCGTCTCGAACAATGTGCGGACCGCAGAGATCATTAAGCGGGTCGATCCGCAGGCTAAGATCGGCGCATTCGTGCTGGCGGGACTCAACGTCGAAATGATGAAGACCATGTTAGAGCAGATCAAGGCACAGGGAAAACTCGATCTCTTTCACTGGGCGATCTACCATGGCTACAGCGGCAATCCGGATCGTCTGAATGAGCGGATGGTCGAGCTCAACGCACTGCTCGCGGCGACCGCGCCGAAGATCAAGGCGTGGCAGGGCGAGGCGGGGTGTGCCTCCGAGGAGGTCCAGTATGCGCTCTCCGGCATCGACTGGACGGAGTACTCGCACGCCAAGTGGAACGCGCGCCGGATGCTGTGCGATCTTGGGTGTGACATCGAGTCCTCGGTGTTTACCATCACCGACCTGAGCTACAGCAAGGATTTCATCTCGCGCTATGGGCTGATCAAGACCAGCTCGGACAACTCGATCATCAAGGTCAAGAGTGCCTACTACATGGTACAGAACGTGGTGACGATCTTTAACGATGCACTGGCGCGCTTGCCGAACTACGACATGACGGTGACCGGAGCCGCAACGAACCTCATGCGGGTGGCCTTCCGCGACAAGAAGAGCGGGCTGGATGTGATCGCGCTGTGGGACGGCACGGAGATCCCGGGCAACGGGTCGGAGATTGAGAAGGTTCAGGTGGCCGTGAAGGGGGGACACATCAACGAGCCTGTGTGGGTCGACCTGATCACAGGTGTGGTCTACGAAATTCCTGCGGAGCAGATGACGGTCGCGGGCGAGACGATCACGTTCGCGGATATTCCGGTCTATGACGCCCCGGCAGCGATCATGGACAAGAGCCTGGTAACGTATGAGCCTGTCAAAGTGGTTTCGAAGAAGGCAAAGGGCAAGCCTGCCAAAGCGTCCAATCCTGTACTGGTCAAGACTCCGGCAAAGGGCCGTGTGTCGCCGGTCGTGCCGCATCTGCTGCCGGGAACACAGCAACCTGCACCGGCTGTGCTGGTTCTGGCGCAGAAGGGCGAGGTGACGGACACTTTGGTCAAGTGGCTAAATGAGCAGGAGGTTCATGCTTTTACTCTTGAAGGTGACGGACCTGACGGCGTTTCGCAGGCCGCCTTGCAGGATGCACTCCGGTACATCCGCAGTCGTTCGGCGGAGTGGCAGGTAAGACCCGAAGCGGTGGGTGTATTGGGTGTGGGCGTAAACGGGGCTTTGGCCGCAGGTGCAGTGAACACCGACGCGTCGTTTGCGGTTGTGATGGGGGCTGGAGAAACAACGGTTTTGAAAGAGCTTTCTGAAATAAAGCGCTCGGTTGTGTTTGTCGCCAAGAAAGATGCGTGGCCGGAGCCTTTGGCCATATGGTTGGGGAAGTTTAAGGGCAAGGTGTTCTGAGAACACGTCGGTTACAAATTGTTGCTTTTGGGTTTCT
>JBBRJN010000310.1:0-4474 GCA_038219365.1 Kiritimatiellia bacterium
GATCGCCAACCCGGCGGTTCTCGCACGCATCGAACCGGAAGAGCTCGAGCAGTTGCTGCGCGGCTACGGGTGGATCCCCTATTTCGTGGAAGGCGACGACCCGGAGACCATGCACCAGCTCATGGCTGGCGTGTTGGAGGAAACCATCACGGAAATCCGGCGGATACAAAGCCAGGCGCGGACAAACAAGGCGCCCGACCGGCCGCGCTGGCCCATAATCGTCCTCAAGTCCCCCAAAGGCTGGACAGGGCCGAAAGTCGTCGACGGTCTGCCGATCGAAGGCACCTTCCGGTCGCACCAGATTCCCCTTCTGGTCGATTCGGACCATCCCGACCATCTCAAGCTGCTGGAAGCGTGGATGAAAAGCTACCGGCCGGAGGAACTCTTCGACGCGCGCGGCCGTCTCATTCCCGAACTGGCCGAACTCGCACCGGACGGCGAGCGCCGCATGGGCGCGAACCCCCACGCCAACGGCGGGCTGCTGCTGCGCGAGCTGAACATGCCCGACTTCCGAACCTACGCGGTCGAGGTGCCGTCGCCGGGCGCCGTCCAAGCCGCCGACACGCACGAGCTGGGCGTGTTCCTGCGCGACGTGGTCGAGTTCAACCAGGCCCAGCGGAATTTCCGGATCTTCGGCCCCGACGAGACGCTCTCCAATCGGCTGAACGCCGTCTTTAACGTCACCAACCGGCAGTGGGACGCCCGCACCAAAGAAAACGATGAGTTTCTCGCCACCGACGGCCGCGTGATGGAGATGTTGAGCGAACACCAGTGCGAAGGCTGGCTCGAGGGCTACCTGCTTACCGGCCGGCACGGGCTGTTCAACTGTTACGAGGCGTTTATCCACATCATCGATTCGATGTTCAACCAGCACGCCAAGTGGCTCAAAGTCAGCGCCGGGCTGCCATGGCGGCGGAAGATCGCCTCGCTGAACTACCTGCTCGCTTCGCATGTCTGGCAGCAGGCGCATAACGGCTTCACCCACCAAGATCCCGGCTTCATCGATCACGTAATGAACAAAAAAGCGTCCGTCGTGCGCGTCTACCTGCCGCCGGACGCCAACTGCCTGCTGTCGGTCATGGACCACTGCCTCAGAAGCCGGCATTACGTCAACGTTGTCATCGCGGGCAAATATCAGGCGCCGCAATGGCTGACCATGGAACAGGCCGTGGAACATTGCACCCAAGGGGTCGGTATTTGGGAATGGGCGGGTTGCGGGCCGGAAACCGAACCGGACGTGGTGATGGCCAGTTGTGGCGACGTTCCCACAATGGAAAGCCTCGCCGCCGTTTCCATCCTGCACGAGCATCTGCCCGCGCTGAAGGTCCGCGTGGTCAACGTTGTCGATCTGATGAAGCTGCAACCGCAAGCCGAGCACCCGCACGGGCTGAGCGACCCGGACTTCGACGCGTTGTTCACAAGAGACAAACCGATTATTTTCGCCTTCCACGCCTACCCCTGGCTCGTGCATCGGCTGACTTATCGCCGGCATAATCACGGCGGCATGCATGTCCGCGGCTACAAGGAAGAGGGAACCATCACCACGTACTTCGACATGACGGTGCTCAACGACTTGGACCGTTTCCACCTGGTGATGGACGTGATCCACCGGCTCCCGCAGCTCGGAGCCGCAGGTGCCAAGCTGAGGCAATTGATGGAAGACAAACTGGCCGAACACAGGCGGTACATCGACGAGCACGGCCAGGACATGCCGGAAATCCGTAACTGGAAATGGGGCGTGCGCGGCCACATCGGATAAAAACGGGGCTTATGCGCGAAGGCCCCGAGGCCCGTGGATAGGATTTGCACCTACCCGATGTTAAACTTCAAAGCAACATGAGCGACCTTTTACAGCAAGAGCCGCAAGGCTTGGTGGTGCGTGTGGCCCGCCATTTCATGCAAGGACCCCAGTCGGCGCTCCTGATCGCGGCGGCGTTGCTCGTGGGTGCCGTCGCCTTGCTCTCCACACCGCAAGAGGAGGAGCCGCAGATCGTTGTCCCCATGGCGGACGTGTTCGTCGACGTCCCCGGACGCGGACCGCGCGAGGTCGAGGAACTGGTGACGCGCCCGCTCGAACGCATCTTGTGGCAGGTGACGGGCGTGGAGCACATTTATTCGACCAGCCGCTACGACCAGTCGGTCGTGACGGTGCGCTTCAAGGTCGGCGAGGATCGGGAACGCGCGCTCATCAAGCTTCGCGACCAGATCGAGAGCCACCGCGATCTTGTGCCTTCCGCCGTGACTGCGTGGATCGTCAAGCCCTCGCAGATCGACGACGTTGCGGTCGTGGCTTTAACCCTCTTTTCACCGCAGCGCACGGCCTTTGAACTGCGCCGCATCGCGGAGGAGGTTAAGGCCCGCCTCGATGCCTTGCCCGATCTCTCGCAAAGCGAGATCATCGGCGGACTGCCGCGAGAAATCCGCATCGAGGCCGCTTCCGAGGCGCTCGCCTCGCGGCGCGTTTGCATGGCCGACATCCAGCGGGCGTTGGGAGGTTCCGAGCCGGGCGGCGATGTGGGCACGGTGTATATCAACGGCACCCTGCTGACCCTACGTCCGCATGCGGCGCTGGATTCGGCGGCCGCCGTGCGGGACACGGTCATCCGCTCCGACGCGGGACGTCTGGTGCGCGTGGGCGACGTGGCCACGGTGACGGACGGGCCGGCGGAGCCGGACTCCTATCTCCACATCGGTTTCGGGCCGGTTGATGCGGCGAACGCTGCCTCCGGTCGGCTGCCGGCAGTGACGCTGGCCTTCGCCAAGAAGAAAGGCACCAACGCGATCACGGTGTCGCGTGCGGTGATCGCGGCGGCGGAGGCGCTCAAAGGAACGCTGATTCCTGCGGATGTGACGGTCAGGACGACGCGGGACAACGGGCGTTCGGCGCAGGAAAAAGTCGACGACCTCTTGTCGTCCATGGTGTTTGCGATCATCACCGTGATCGCGCTTATCGCCATGACCATGGGGTGGCGCGAGAGTATCGTGGTGGGCGTGTCCGTGCCGATCACCTTTGCGCTGGCCCTGTTCACGAACTACCTGTGCGGCTTCACCATCAACCGCGTGACCCTCTTTGCACTGATCTTGAGCCTGGGCCTGGTGGTGGATGACCCGATCAGCAACGTGGACAACATCCAGCGCCACCTGCGCATGGGGCTCCGCAAACCGCTGCTGGCGGCGCAGTGGGCCGTGGACGAGATGGCTGTGCCGGTGGTGATGTCGACGCTGACGATCATCATCTGCTTCCTCCCGATGTTCTTCATCACAGGCATGATGGGGCCGTACATGCGGCCGATGGCCGTCAACGTGCCGCTGACCATCTTTTTCTCCGCGGTCAGCGCCGTCACTTTTGTACCGTGGCTCGCGCTCAAACTGCTGAGGAAAAAAGCCGCGTCCTCGCCGCAAAGTGTCGACGATGTCACGCCGAATTGGGTGAAGTCCGGCTACCGGGCGATGCTGTCACCATTCCTGACGCGGCGGCGTGCGTGGCTCTTGCTGGGCGTGGTGACCGCGCTCTTTTGCGCGAGCCTGCTGTTGCCGGTTGTGGGCAGGGTGCCGCTGAAGCTGTTGCCGTTCGACAACAAGGACGAACTTCAACTCGTCGTGGATCTCCCGGAGGGCTCCACGTTGGAGGAGACCGACCGGGCGTGTCAGGCACTGGAGTCGTACTTGGCCACCGTCAACGAGGTCCGTGATTTCGAGACCTACACAGGCCGTAACTCGCCGCTCGATTTCAACGGTCTGGTGCGCCATTATGGCTTTCGGCGTCAGCCGAACCAAGCGGATATCCGCATCAATCTCGCGGGCAAACGTCAGCGGGCGCAGCAGAGCCATGCCCTCGCCCTGCGCCTCCGCGACGACCTCACGCGCATCGCGACCGGCCATCGGGCTATCCTGAGCGTCGTCGAGGTTCCGCCCGGACCGCCGGTGCTGAGCACGATCACTGCCGAAGTGCTGGGCCCGCCGGAAGTGACCTACGACCAGATGATCGCGGCGGCGCAGGTGCTCAAGGTGCGGATGGCGGCCTACGATGGCCACTCGATCACGCAGATCGACGACTATTCCGAGACGCCGCGCGACCGGTTGACGCTGCTGATCGACCGCGATAAGGCGGCGCTGCACGGGCTGACACCTGCGGATGTCGCTCAGGCGTCGGCGGCGGCAGGCGGGCTGCGTCCGCTGGGTGCGCTCCATGCTGAAAACAGCCGCGAGCCCGTGCAGGTACGGTTGCAGTTGCCGCTGTCGGAGCGCGGCGACCCGGCACAGCTGGAGCAACTCTGGCTTCGCACGCCGCAGGGCTCGCAGGTGCAGATGCGTGAGGTCGCGCGGTTCGAGCGGGAGGCGGTGGCGCAGCCGGTTTACCGCAAGGATCTGGAGCGGGTGGTCTTCGTAACCGCAGAGGCAGTGGGCCGCGCTCCGGCGGAGATCATTCTCGGGATGCAGCGTTTGCTGAAGCATGCGCCGTTGCCGCACGGGG
>JBBRJN010000311.1:0-4473 GCA_038219365.1 Kiritimatiellia bacterium
GACGCAGAAGTGGATTCGTCGGGCGAAGGAATTGGCGTTCGGCAGCGTAACAACCTCGAACGCGGGGTACTGTTATAACGACGAGGATCAGGGGCAACTGGGATCACTGAGCGCCCTCATGGCGCTGGGGCTCTATTCTTCGCGTGGACTTGTAGGTAATCCCCCTACGATCGAGATGACGAGCCCGATATTTGATCGCGTGACCATCCATCTGGACCCCGCTTATTATCCCGGCAAGACCTTCACGATTGTCAGCAAGAACAATTCCGCGAAGAACATGTATATCCAATCCGCCAAGCTCAATGGCCGGCCTTGGGACATGTGTTGGTTTCCTTTCGACGAGTTCAGCAGCGGCGGCACTTTGGAACTGGATCTGGGGGCGGAACCCAACAAGGCATGGGGTGTGAAGAACCCTCCGCCGTCACAGTCGCCCGTCGCCCCCCTGGCTCAGACCAAACTCAAGAATGTTGCGCTCCATGCGAAAGCCTCGGCCAGCAGCGAGACTCCGGGGCTGGAGGCTGGTAAAGCATTTGATGGCGACGGGCAGACCCGGTGGGCCTCAATGCCCGGAGCGTGGCCTCACTGGATTGCCGTGGACCTCGGAACGGAGAGAGAGATCGACCTTGTGTCCGTTGAGTTTGAGGTGTCCACCGCGAATGCGTATCAGCTTCAAATCTCGTCAGATGGGGTGACCTGGCGTGACATGGTGACGGTTGAGGATAACGAGGTGGCGACTCCGCTTCGCATGCATGCCCTTAAGCCCGTGAAAGCGCGGCATGTGCGGCTGTTCGCCACAAAAGGGCCAGGTGGATTGCTAAGCGTGTATGAAATCAGGGTACATGATGCCAAGGACAAATGATTGAGAGACAACGAAAGGGAAGACAAATGATTCGAGAGACACTTTGTTTAGGGGCCGTCATGTTCATGGTCGGCGCGGTTGATTATTCAGCCTCCTGGCGGGATGTCTATTCCACTGACAACGGCCATGGGGTCATGGATGATCACGTTTTTCCGGCAGTGAACGCCCGTTATGTGCGTCTCTGGACGCCCGGCGAAAAGGCCTTCTCAATCCGCGAAATGGAAGTTTTCCGAATGGTGGCAAAATGAAAAGCAAGTGGAGTCGATTCGGCGCTCACAGGTTTTTTGTTTCACGAAAATCAGCAGGAATGAGGCGACGAGTCGACGTGGGTACGATGTTGACGGTTGACAAGAATCGCACAACTGTGAAGCGGCGGAGCTTGATTGTGTTGGTCTTGGTGTTTCTGGCACTTCCATTTTTGGCTTTCGGGCAAGCGTTTGACCCCGACGTTCGTGCCTACAACATGAGGCTGGGGTCGCAGGCTTTCGGCTGCAAGTATCAGTTTACGACCAACAATGCCGCAGTTGAGCAGGCGGAGCATCTCGTGAAGATGGGAAGCGACATCGTCAAGTTCAACCTCGAACCCGGGCCGCAACGGAAGGAACTGAAGACCCTGGCCGCCTGTGTGCAGGCGAATCCGGCCTACTCTCGCCTTTTCGATATGCCGTTCCATCATTACTTCGCTTGGACCAGCGTGGCCGCGCAGCCCAACAACTACTGGCACAAGGGCACCAATCCGGAGATGGATCGTCTGGTATACGAGGAGATCCGGGAACTCACCCGCTATCTGCTCACCCGCTACAACGGCACCGGCAAGAAATTCTATCTGGGCAACTGGGAGGGCGACTGGCTTCTGCTTGGCACCGGCATGCACGGCACCAACAACCCGCCGCCCGAGGCGGTTCTCGGCATGCGGTCGTGGCTCAACGCGCGGCAACAGGCGGTGGACGACGCCAAGCGCGACACGCCGCACCGGGATGTCGATGTGTTCCACTATGTCGAAGTCAACCGCGTGCGCGATGCCGTACGGAAAAAGCCGGGCTCGAACATCCGTCTGGTCAATGCCGTATTGCCGTTCGTCCCCGACATTGACTATGTGTCCTATTCCTCCTATGACGCGCAGAATCTGAAGGAGCCCGAACTGTTCAAAACGCTCGACTACATTGTCGCGAACACGCCCACCAACAAGGCTGCCGTCATCACGGGGCGTCGTCTCTTTGTCGGCGAATACGGTTTCGGCGGTGGCAAGCGGACCCCGGAAGAGCAATTGGAACCTACACGCGCTTATCTGGTCAGTCTGCTCCGCTGGGGGGTTCCTTTCGCGCTGTTCTGGCAAGTTTACAATAACGAGGAGGGCAATTTCTTCTGCCTGATTGACGCCCAAGGCAAGCCCACGCCGTGTTATGAGTTGCATCAGCGCTTCTTGAAAGCGGCGCGTGGGCGTGTCGCCGACTTCAAGCAACGCTGTGGGCGGTTGCCGACAGACGACGAATTCACGACTCTGGCGTTACCGCTGCTCGAACCGTAAAAACTTCAGGACTGTCTTATGACCTGTCCCCCAGTTCAGTCGAAATCGAACTCGGGCTTGGGCGAACAGTTCTGCTTCAGCAGTGGCAGTGAGATTAGGAACCGCGAATCGCGCGAATGGCCGAACCCGTCGAGTGTGTAGCCGATAAGCCGGCCTTTAAAAATCACCTCCTCAACCCAGGCGAATCCGCGCGGGTTTCAGAACTGTGCCGTGACCCGCTCCTTTGGGATGGTGAATCTCGCACCGGAGACACTGTTGACGGATGACTCGAAATATGTTCGTCTCGCGGTTTTAAATGCAGACCACACACGATGAAAGAACATTTACAACCACACGATACAAAGTAGATTGAACCACTCCTGTCATGCAGCGCCCGTGGCCGGGTCAAACCGGCCACGGGCTTTTTCGGGTTGTCATTGGAGGGCGAGCACGCAGGTTCGCCCGTACGGTTGGGCCGGGTGGTGGCGGGTATCGGATGGCGTTCAGAAAACTTCGCAAGGGCATTGCGAGAAAAGGAGAGGGAGGGGGCAAGATATGGCGCGGACGATTTTCGCGAGTCCTGAGATGTTGTCCGGAATCGATCCGGAAATCCTTGCGCGGCTGCTGAGGACCGAACCGGAGATGCTCGCCAGATGGGACTATGCGCTGCCGGAGGCGGACGGGCGGAGCGGGGGGCTGGACGGCGACCGGATCGCATTCGAGCTGAAGGAGCACGGCATACCCGAGGAGATCGCGGAAACGCTCTCGATGGTGCAGACGCTCGGCGGTGAGAAAGGCTGGCAACTGCTGGAGCACCGCGCCCGCCGCGAGCGGTTCGAGCTGCCTGCTTGGCGGCCGAGGCTCAAACCGGCGGACTACATCGTGCTGATGATGCTGGAGGGCGGCGACCGGGCGCGGCACTTCCTGACGGGGGCCGCCCGGCTGATCCAGATCAAGCCGCGCGTGGCGTACGCGGTCTTCCCGCACAGGCGGGGGTGGGTCAACACGGGCGGCGCGGTGTAAGCGTCCGGCGAACCTTTCAATTACCCACATCTTTTCGGCTGCGTGAAGTAGCCCGCTTCTTGCTGGCGGTCATCGAGGGCACATGGCTCCAAGGCGCGCTTTTCATGGCAGCCTGTGCCAGCCTCTCAACCGCCCGCTGCAACCTGCGGTAATTCTTGATTCTCCGTTCACACTCCCGAGCCGTCTCGGCGCTTATCGTCTTCGTCGTTCTCTTGCCGTCCGCCGTCCCCGTCCACCGGAAGTAGGGGCCGTGCAAGCGCGGCGGATCTGCTTTGCAGGCGCAGTTCGCTTTCCCGCATTGGCTCCACGCCGTCGAGACACTGCCGGTCATTATCGGGCCTTCAAAAGTCAGGTGTTGTTTCATGCGGCAATCCTAATGTAATATTACATTAAGAGCAAGCGCCATCTGGCGCACTATGACAAAGGGAGGATACCGATGGAACTCGGCGAAGGTGATGGTGTCGAATCTTGGGTTGAGGATGAACTGGCCGGATGCGTGTTCGCCGACGAACGGCTCGGCAAGCGCTTCCGCACTCTCGTGGCGCAGTTGGCGGGCGGGATCGGCGAGAGCATTCCGATGGCCTGTCAGGACTGGGCGGGAGCGAAGGCTGCTTACCGTTTCTTTTCAAACGGCCGACTTAGCGAGCGGGACATTCTCCAAGGCCACTTTCAGTCGACGCTCTCACGTTTCCGCGCGACGGAGGGTGCCGTGCTCGTGTTGCACGACACGACCGAGCTGAGTTTCCAACGGGAAGAGAAGCACGCGATCGGGATGACCGGTCTTTCCTGCAAGAGCAAGGGGAAAGACGGTCGGCCGCGCCTGCACACGGTTTGCGGCCTGCTGCTGCATTCGAGCCTGACCGTGACTCTAGAGGGACTGCCGCTGGGCATCGCGGCAGTCAAGTTCTGGACGAGGAAAAAGTTCAAGGGCTGCAACGCATTGAAAAAGCGGGTCAACCCGACGCGCGTCCCGATCGAGCAAAAGGAGAGCGTGCGATGGATCGACAACCTCCGGGAGTCGACCGCGCTTCTGGGCGACGCGGGACGGTGCGTGCATGTCGGCGACCGCGAGAGCGACATTTAC
>JBBRJN010000312.1:0-4452 GCA_038219365.1 Kiritimatiellia bacterium
ACCGCGCCGCCGTGCCGGTCTATCAGCTCTTTCACGGCGGGGATGTGGTTTTTGAACTCGGGGATATGGCGGTCGATCCACGCGGTGTCGATGGTGGGCGCCCGCATCATCTCGACGACGTTGAAGGCCATATTGCGGAGCGAAATCCAGGCGATGCGCGTGGCCCGCTTCGCGGACATGTCGGCACCGAACACCTCGTGGATGCGGCGCAACGTTTCGCGCCGACGAAAGCGGACCACATAAAAAACGAAGGCGGCCAACACCCACGCCACCGCCAACGCGGCACGGTAAGGCAACCGGTTCAGGACCGCAGCGAAGCCGCGTAAGGCGGCATATTCAAGAAGGTGTTGGAAACGATAAGGCATAAAAGGTCATTCAAAATAACAAAAGCGCCGAACTGATTCGAGCATGGATTTCGGGTCGTGGCAGACGCATCAGAAGAGCTCGCGAATGACGGCATCGCAAATTTCACGTCCGCGCGCCGTGAGCCGCCAGCGGCGTCCTCCGCGCTCAGTGACTCCGTGGCGGGCAAGCCCTTCCAGCCGTTCCTCCCAGATTTCCGCGCGGTCGCGAAGATCGGGGAAGCGCTGCGCGTCTGCGAAAGGGTCGATGCCTTCGGCCAGCCGCAGCGCGAAGACCACACGCTCCAGGGCGTCGTCGGTCGTGCTCAGGGTATCCTGCTCACATGGCGGAGTCTGGTTTTGCGCGAGCGCTTCGATGTACTCGGCCAGATCTGCGCTATTGGTCCAGCGGGCTAAGCCGAGGCGCGAGGCCGCAGCCGGGCCGAGCCCGATATAATCGTTGCCGCGCCAGATGGCGAGGTTGTGGCGACACTCGTAGCCGGGTAGCGCGTAGTTTGAAATTTCATAACGCCCGAAGCCGGCCTGCCCCAGGGTCGCTTCGGCCTGCGCCAGCGCGGCGAGCTGTTCCTCGTCACCGGGGACGACCAGGCCTGCGGCTGCCTGTGCCGCCAGGGAGGTGCCGGGCTCAAGGCTCAGCGCATAGACCGAAAGGTGCGTCAGCCCCAAGGTGGTTACGTGTTCGAGGGTTGACTGCCACAGCCCCGGAGAGACCCCCGGCAGGCCTGCGATGAGGTCGATGCCCGTGTTTTCAAAGCCTGTATCCTGTGCTAGCCGCACGGCGCGAAGCGCGTTTGCGGCGTTGTGGCGACGCCCGATGCGGGCCAGCGTGGCGTCGTCGAGACTCTGTACGCCGATGCTGATGCGGTTCACTCCGAGCGAGGCGAGTGATTTCAGGAGGGTGTGGGAGACCGACGTTGGGTTGAGTTCCACGGTCCACTCTTCGACGGCGTCGAAGGGCAGTTGGTCGGCAAGGGTGTCGGTAAGCCGTTTCAGCCCGTCGGCACCCAACATCGCGGGCGTGCCGCCGCCCATATAAACGGTCCGAACGGGTTCACGCACGATTTCGGGATGCGCCGTCAGCAGAAGGTTTAGTTCACAGGCGGGCAACTCCCGGTAGAGAGCGGTCAGGTTGGAAGACGACAATACCGAGTAAAAACCGCAATAGTGGCACTTGCCGTCGCAAAAAGGGATGTGGATGTAGAGATGGGCTGGCATGGAACGGGCGAGTCCAAGGAGGATTTAGGAGTTGGGATTTAGGAGTTGAATGCGAATAAAAAACGAAAATGCCACCCTCATCGGATCGTATAACCGGTCAGTTTTCAAGGTATTGCAACTCCTAACTCCTAACTTTCGTAGACAGGAGGGGCTTCTGGTGATAAAATCTTATCACCGAATCGAATAAGGTTACCGTTCGGGCGCTAATTTGTCGAGCCTGCGTGTCACCACAAGCTTTTATGTTCGGGTTTCGTAAGCAGTGCGAGTCTGTTCTAAATGACAATAATGTCGTTGTTCATCAATGGAACTCACTTTTTGGTCAAGTTTGAGATGTGCTGTAGGTTTTGTTGAGTTTCCATAACACACGTTAAGTTATGAGTTTAGAACAATTTTGAAGAGCTGGCACGTAATCTGCAATAATATTGAACGTTCAAAATTGTTTGAAAAAGATTAACGTCAAACGGGAGAAACGGATGAGCATCACGAGGCAGAAAGCGATCGAATCGGCGACGCAGTTTCGGAGCAGCGAAGAGCCGGTGACGGGGCATGGTCAGGTTAAAGACTATTTCGGCATTAACGTCTTCTGCGATGAGCAAATGAAGGCGCGTTTACCTGCCACAATTTACAAGGCCCTGCGCAAGACCATCGAGGAGGGCGTGCCACTGGACTTCAGCGTGGCTGATGTTGTGGCCGCGGCGATGAGCCAGTGGGCGATGGAGCGTGGAGCCACGCACTACGCGCATGTCTTTTATCCGCTGACCGGGCTTACGGCCGAGAAGCACGACAGTTTCTTCAGCCCAGGCGACAAGGGCACGGTGATCGCTGACTTCTCAGGCAAGCAGCTCATTCAGGGCGAGCCCGACGCCTCCAGCTTTCCGAGCGGCGGTATCCGCGCGACGTTCGAAGCCCGCGGCTATACGGCGTGGGACGTGACGAGCCCGGCGTTCCTGATAGAAAGCCGCAACGGCAAGACGCTCTGTATCCCCACGGCGTTCTGTTCTTGGACCGGCGAGGCGCTTGACAAGAAGGTGCCGCTGCTGCGCTCCATGCAGGCGCTCAGTAAGCAGGCGGTTCGCGTGCTCAAGCTCTTTGGCCACGCCGACCCCGGTATGATCACCGCGAACGCGGGTCCTGAGCAGGAGTATTTCCTGATCGACCGTAGTTTCTACTATGCCCGCCCGGATCTGCTAAGTTCGGGCCGCACGCTGTTCGGAACCCGCCCGCCCAAAGGGCAGGAACTGGAGGACCAGTATTTCGGTGCGATTCCTGCCCGCGTGTTGGCTTTCATGATGGAAGTCGATACCGAGTTGTATAAGCTGGGTGTGCCGGTCAAGACCCGTCACAACGAGGTTGCGCCGGCTCAGTACGAGATCGCTCCGGTGTACGAAAGCGCCAACTTGGCGACGGATCACCAGTACCTCGTCATGCAGACCCTTCAGAGCATCGCGCCGAAGTATGGTTTGGCGTGCCTGCTGCATGAGAAGCCGTTCGCGGGAATCAATGGTTCGGGCAAACATGTGAACTGGTCGCTGGGCGGTCCGAAAGTCGGCAACTTGCTGAATCCGGGAGCCACGCCGCACGAAAACATGCAGTTCCTGGTGTTCTGTGCCGCTGCGATCCGTGCGGTAAATCTGCACGCGGTGATGATGCGCGGTTCGGTTGCCCATGCGAGTAACGATCACCGTCTGGGCGCGAACGAAGCGCCGCCCGCGATCATGTCGGTCTTTTTGGGCGAGCAGCTCACCGACGTGTTTGAGCAGATTGCCGCCGGTGGCGCAAAGCAGTCCAAGAAGATGGGCCTGCTGACCGTCGGTGTCGACACCCTGCCTCCGTTGCCGAAGGATGCGACGGACCGTAACCGCACAAGCCCGTTCGCGTTCACCGGAAACCGGTTCGAGTTCCGTGCGGTGGGCTCCAGCCAGTCTATCGCCGGACCGCTGGTGGTGCTTAACACGATCATGTCCGAGTCGTTGGACTACGTGGCGACCGAACTGGAGAAGGTCCCGAAAGAGCCGAAAAAATTCAACGCGGCCGTGCAGAAGCTGCTGCAGAAGATGATCCGCGAGAATGATCGCGTGATCTTTAACGGCGACAACTACTCTGCCGCATGGCGTAAAGAGGCGGCCCAGCGCGGGCTGCCCAACGCCACGAGCACGCCCGAGGCGATCGAAGCCATGAATTGCAAGGAGGCCTACGAGGTCTTCGCAAAGTATGGCGTGCTGAGTCATCGCGAGGCCGAGAGCCGCTTCGAGATTTATCAGGAGAAGTACGTGAAGGACGTGCTGATCGAGGCCCGCCTGTGCCTCACGATGGCGCGTACCATGATCTTCCCTGCTGGCGTGCGTTACCAGCAGTTGCTCGCGCAGACCTCTGCGGCGCTTGCGACGATCGGGAAGTCCGCCTGCACGACGACGCTCGACGAGGTGACTGACCTTTTGTGTGATTTGCAAAAAGCAATGGCGTTGCTCGAGGATGTCGTCAAGGTGCCGGACGGGCTGTCGCATATTCAGCAATGCCGCTACCTGATTGGCACGGTCATCCCTGTGATGAACGATGTCCGTAAGGTTGCGGATGCTTTGGAGCACGTGTGTGCGGACGACCTCTGGCCGTTGCCGACATACCAAGAGATGCTGTTCATCCGGTAATGAGGTAAAGTTCATTTGGCGTGCGACGCGGATGTGCCGCACGCCAAAACTACACCCTGTTCATCCGGCTTTTAAAATAGTTCATAACACACGGGAATCGCGCATGCAGAAGCAGTTCGGTTATTGCAGAGTGGGTGCCGCCGTTCCCGTTGTTCGTCCAGGTGCAGTGAGCGCCAATATCGCTTCGATGGCAGGGCTGGCTAAGAAGGCAGCCGAGTCCGGCGCGGATG
>JBBRJN010000313.1:0-4447 GCA_038219365.1 Kiritimatiellia bacterium
TCCGCCGGGCCCTGCGGCTGCGATGTTCTCCCCCGCGGGCCGCCTCCTTACCAGAGCATGCGGACAGGGACGCCCTCGGCGTGCAGCTCTCGTTTGAGCTGCGCGATGGTAAAGTCGCCGGTATGAAGCATGCCGGCCACGATGGCGGCGTCGGCGTGGGCCTCGTTGAAGGCTTCGCGCAGGTGTGCGGCGCAGCCCGCCCCGCCGGAGGCGACCACCGGGATCCGCACGGCTTCGGCGATCAGCCGCGTGATGGTGAGTTCAAAGCCCGCGCGCGTGCCGTCCGCGTCCACGGAGTTCACCACGATCTCACCTGCGCCGTGCTGTTCAGCCTTCCGCGCCCACTCCACCGCATCGATGCCCGTGTGTTCACGGAACCCGCGGGTTGTGATTTCATACCCGCTGGGGCAGCGCGTCCTGTCGGCGGTGGCCACCGGGTCCATGCCCAACACGATACACTGCGCACCAAAGGCGCGGGCCCCCTCGGCGATGATGCCGGGGTTTTTGACCGCGAGGGAGTTGACCGAGATCTTCTCCGCGCCTGCCAGCAGCACACGCGACATGTCTTCGAGCGTGGCGATGCCGCCGCCGACCGAGAAGGGTATCCGGATCGCGTGGGCCACATCGCGCACCATCCCGATATCGATCGGGCGGCGCTCCGCTGAGGCGGTGATGTCGTAAACGACCAGTTCGTCACAGCCTTCATTGGAATAGCGGACCGCCATTTCGATCGGGTCGCCCAGATCGACGTTATTCTGGAATTTCACGCCTTTGGTGACGCGGCGGTTGATCACGTCCAGGCAGGGGATGATGCGTTTTGTGAGCATGGTAGAGAGCGGTGCAGGTTAAGGGTTGCGGTTACACGTTCGCAGGGCCAGACCTGTGTGTCTGCCCGTCTTCCGGTTTCCAGCTGATAAAATTCGACAGCAGGTGCAACCCGATGCGCCCCGACTTCTCGGGGTGAAACTGGGTGGCCGCCACAGTGTCGCGTCCGACCATTGAAGCGAACGTGATGCCGGCGTAGCCGGTCGTGCCGATCACCAGCGAGGGATCGGCAGGCGCGGGGTAGTAGCTGTGCACGAAGTAGAATTCGCTCCCGTCCTCGATGCCTTGGAGCAGGGGGTGTGGGCGTACGGTTTTCACTTGGTTCCAGCCCATTTGCGGCACCTTGTCCCAGCGGTCGGTCGGCTGGAAACGCGGGACGCGTCCGGGCAGAATGCCGAGCGTCGGCGTGCCGCCATCCTCTTCCGAAAAATCAAAGAGAATTTGAGTTCCGAGGCAAATGCCCAGAAACGGCGTGCCGCGCGTAACGACTTCCTTGAGCACGGGAATGAGTTGCAGGTCGGCTAGATTCTGCATGGCGGAGCCGGCCGCGCCGACACCCGGAAAGACCACGCGGTCCGCCGCGAGAATGACCTTGGGGTCAGAAGTGACCTCGGTTTTGCAACCCAGCGCTTGGAAGGCGAGCTGCACGCTCGTCAGGTTTCCGGCTTTATAGTCGACAATCGCGATCATAAGAAATCCCATAAAAGGGGTACACAATCAGGTGTCCCATTTTCGTTGAGGCAGGCCGCAATGTCAATCAGAAGTGCGGCGATTGTTGGATAGTTGGGACCCTGGCGCGCAAAGCGGTCCACCGCAGGGTGCGATTAAAATCTGTTGAACGGGAATGGCAGGTTTAGCGCCCGAACACAGTCTGGCGGGCATCAAAGCGCATGTGGACTGTGTCGCTCCACAAAAGGGACATCCATTTATCCCTGAAGGACAGCGTGTTTTCCAGATTCAAGCATGAAAGCGAAATGCGGTTCCCCAGAGATGGCGCTTGGACCGGCGGACGGCTCGGGGATACGTCCCTACCTGACGCGACTGCGCATCCGCTGCTGATAGTCATACGGACCGTGAGCGTGACCGGTGGCGGCGATAAACAAAGATTCAAAATCCTTCATATCCATTCTCCAATCAAGCATTCAATGTCTTCATACGGTAAACGTGCTAATGACAGCTGACAAGTCATTTTTCGGACGTTGGCATTCGCTCTCGTTGATGGCGAGACGGAGGTGCAGGAGCGTTGCGCCATCGAGTAGGCGGGCGTCGCCGCAGAGGCCGGGGCGGGCGTCAAAGCGGACGAAGGGGGCGTCGCTGATGAGCGGCACGTCGTTGAAAATCGGCGCAAGGGCGGCGAAGGCTGCGGTGTTTGTCAGCGCGGGCCGGGAGGGGCGCAGGTGCCACGCCATGCGGCGGAGTCCGGCTAGTGACGCGACCGCGCAGGCGGGGTGCGCGAAGAGCGCGACATGCAGGCGCTCATCACCCCGGAAAACCGCGTAGCCCGTGGCTTCGGGCGGCAGTACGGGAAGTGCCGGTTCGGTGGAGGCGGCCCCGTTCAGGAAGACCGGCGTGCGGCGGGACGGGGCGTCATCGCCGTCCGCTATGGCATACAGCGTGTAGGGCGTGTTGGCGGAGTCGATCGCGGTGTCTTTCGCTATGCGGAAAATACCAACGGTGGTGTCAAGACGCTCGCCTTCGATTGCAAGCACTCGGACGCCATCGGCCAGCAAAATTTCGAACGCGCTTGCACCGTTCGTTGTTTTTCTGAGCGTGAGTGCGGCTGCGCCCGTGCGAAGGGCTTCGGCCAGCGGCAGGATCGGCGCGGGATGGAGGGCGCGCAGCGGCAGGAGGGAGAGGTGTCCGAAGGCGAGCAGCGGGCCCCACGCTTCGCAGGCGAAGGCCGAGCGTAGGGCGGCGGCTTCGGCGGCGCGGCGCATCTCATCGGCCTCAGCCGCGAGTTTTGCGGCGATTTCGCGGGCGCGTGCTTCGGCGGCCGCGCCGTCTGCCACTACACCTTTGAGTAGGCGGTAGAGGAGCTGGGTCTCGGGCCAGAGTTGGCCGGAGTGGGCGAGGTCACGGAGTTGTGAGCGGAAGGCGTCCAGCGCCGCATGCGTGTAACGGGCGTGGTTTTGCCAGAGTGTGAGAAACTGGCCGTGCCAGACCGCTTGGGCGGTGTCCGCATCCGGGCCGGCGAGAGTGACGGCGTTGAGATCGGCCCAGACTTCCAGCCGGATAGCCGTACGGTTGTGCGGGTCGTCGGCGTCGGCGAGGCGGGCGGTGAGGCGGATCGCGCCGCGGTCGATGAGCGGGGCGAGATAGGCGGCGTCGTAGCGCGGCAGGTGTCCGACCCGTCCGCCGTGCGGCCCGTAAACGGCGATGGCGTCGGGGTCGCTCAGGTTGTCGGGCTGGCGCTCGCAGGGTAGCGCGGTGTCCGGCGGCGGCACGGGCGTGTAGTAGCGGCGTCCGACGATCCAAGTCGGAAACCAGCCGAGCGGGCCGGAAATGGGGGTGAGGGTGGATTCGGACGTGACGGTCGGAGAGATGTGGGTTTGCATGGTAGAACTCCTGTTGAGAAAAGAGTGTTGGACGCTCGACAAACGATGCTCAACGCTCGGTTGAAATCCTTAATTTTTTGAGGCGGGCGACGATGGCGGGGACCTCGGGATCGGCGCGGAGCAGGGCTGTATGGAGCAGGTCGCCGAGGCGTCCGTTGGGTGAGAGGATGCGGCGGCTTTTGCCGGGTTCGGCGTAGGCGTGTGCGGCGTAGTGCGCTTTGATCGCCGCACGGAGGTCGTCTTGCCGTTCGGGTGAAATGAGACCGAGTTCGAGAAGGCGGTAATTGAAGCTCTCAGCCGAGACGCCGAAACGGTGTTTGAGGCGCAGCAGAAGATCGAGGTCCCATTCGTCCGGGCGTACGCCGGTCTGCCCGACGCTGATGCGGACGGTGTTGTCGGGCATCAGAAGACAGGCGGCGAAGATTCTGGCCGATTTGTGTTTTTTAACTTCGTTGCCGAACGGCGATTCGCCAAGAAAGGTTGCGCGAGTGAAGAGCAGGATGCGTCCGAGTTCATAGGCAAGCGCGAACAGCTGCCGTTCCGAGTTGAGGCCGCTGCGCAGCAAAATGAAAACGTTGCCGTTCGGCGCGTCATAGAAAGAAAGGCTTTCCGCATTGGCGAGGGGCATGAAGACGATGCGTAAGCCGTGGTTCTCGCACAGTTCGAGCGGATCAAAGACGACGGCGTCGCCGATGCCGAGCAGGGTGCGGAAGAGACTCGCGAGCCGGGCGAGCCCGGGTGCGGCGGTGTCGAATGCGAGCTGAAGCGGGATGCGCGCCTGCCGGGGGACTTGGCAGATATCTTCCAGTGCGAGGTAGTCGCGAATGACGGATTCAATGGCGGCGGCGGCGGGCGACGCGGCGTCGAGGCGGGCTGCAGGGGAGGTTGGCGCGAGTCCGTGGGGAGCGGCTTTGCGGGCGACGGGTAAGGCGGGCTGGGTCATGTGGCCGGTTGCGACGGCGGCGTCGATGGGCTGCGGACGAGGGGCGTGGGCGGCGGTGTAGGCGTCTGGACGGAGAATTTGATCGGTGGTCACGTTGAGGATGGCGGCGAGCCGGATGAGCACC
>JBBRJN010000314.1:0-4426 GCA_038219365.1 Kiritimatiellia bacterium
ATTTTTTCAGCACCGGTGCGATCTCGCGTCCGATCACCGAATTCATGGGGCCGGTCATGCCGAGGTCGGTCATGTAGGCCGTTCCCTTGGGGAGGATCATCGCGTCGCTCGTCTGCACATGCGTGTGCGTGCCGAACACCGCGGCCACTCGCCCGTCAAGGTAATGCCCCATCGCAATCTTTTCAGAGGTCGCCTCTGCGTGGACGTCCACAAGGACCGGCACGTTGCTGGGCAGCGTCTTGAGCAGCGCGTCCATGGCTCGGAACGGGCAATCCATCGGGTTCATAAACACGCGTCCGAGCAGATTCACCACCACGAACGGCCCGTAGGTCGTCTGAAGGGAGACGTATCCTTGGCCCGGCGCACCCGCCGGATAGTTCAAGGGGCGGACCAACCGCTTTTCGCCAGCAATGGTCGACTCCAACTCCTTCTGCCCCCACACATGGTCGCCGAGCGTCACAACGTCGGCACCGGACTTGAACAGTTCCTCGGCCAACGCCAACGTGATGCCGTTGCCGGCCGCCGCATTCTCTCCATTCGCGATCACCAGCTGGACCGCGTTTTCCTCGCGCAACTTTTTGACAACCTCGCGAAAAACGCGGCGTCCAGGCCCGCCCACAATATCACCCACCAAAAGAATCTTCATCGCTTAAAACCTTTGCGTCCATTCGTTAAGGCGAATGGTTATTCGCCCCTACTTCGCGTATTCGACGCACCGCATCTCGCGCACCACGACGACCTTGATCTGACCTGGAAACTGCATGTTGGCCGCGATCTGCTGACTGATGTCGCGCGCCATCACCATGGCGTCATTGTCATTAATCTGCCCCGGGTCCACGATGACGCGGACCTCACGACCGGCCTGTACCGCAAAGGTTTTCTTCACGCCGGGGAAGCTGTTGGCAATCGCCTCCAACTTCTCCAAGCGCTGCACGTAAACGCCCATGGTCTCGGCACGTGCGCCGGGGCGCGAACTGGAGATCGCGTCTGCCGCTGAACAGAGCACGCCATACAAACCCTCTGAAGGGACATCCTCGTGATGCGAGGCCACCCCATTCACCACCCGCGCATCCTCGCCATGCTGCTTCAGGAACTCCGCGCCGATCACGGCATGTGCGCCCTGCGCCGCATGATCGAGCGCCTTGCCGATATCGTGGAAGAAGCCGATGCGTCGGGCGACCACCGGGTCGAGCCCCAGCTCAGAGGCCATCATCCCCATCAGGTGCGCGACCTCCACCGAGTGCCGCAGCACATTCTGGCTGAAACTCGTACGGAACTTCAACCTTCCGATGCACTTGAGCACGTCCGGAGATACAGCCTGCACCAGCGCCTCGTAGGCCGCCGACTCGCCCGCTTCGAAAATGGTCTTCTCCATGTTTTCGGAAACGCTCTTGACCACCTCTTCGATGCGTGCCGGGTGGATGCGCCCGTCGGCAACGAGCTGTTCGAGCGCCTGCCGCGCGATCTCACGGCGCACCGGATCAAAACCGGAAATCACGACCGCCTCGGGCGTGTCATCGATCAACATGTTCACGCCCGTCACCGCCTCGAGCGTACGGATGTTGCGGCCTTCGCGGCCGATGATGCGCCCCTTAATGTCATCGCTCGGCAGCGGCACGGTACAGGTCATCATCTCACTCGCGTGCGTGATGGAAAACCGCTGCACCGCCATGGTCACGATCCGCGCGGCCTCGCGGTCAGCCGTCTCCTTGGCCTCCTCCTGCACGCGCCGGATCAGGCTGCCCGCCTCGCTGCGCACGTCCTGCTCGGCCCTCTGCTGAACCTCTTTCCGCGCCTCCTCATGCGTCATTCCAGCCATCTTCTGCAAGCGCTGCTCGGCCTCCAAGCACCGCTTGTCGGTCTCCGTGCGCTTCTGCATAAGCTCTTCAGATTTATGCCGCACCTCCTCCTGCTTCTGGGCAACCATCTGATCCTTCTTCTCCAGCAAGACGGCCTTCTTGTCCATGTTCTCCTCACGGATCGTCAACCGCTCCTCGATGTCTTGTAGCTCCTTACGTCGTGCCTTTGTGCTCTTCTCGAACTCCTCGCGCGCCTTGACGACTTCGGCACGCGCCAAAATGTCGGCCTCTTTCAGCCGGTTCTTAACCTCGCCGTCGGCCTCCGCTAATTTGAGTTGCGCCTGCTTCTCGATCGCATCCGCCTGCCATCGTCCAATCAGGCCGCGCAGCGCATAGCCGCCCAGCACACCCGCCAGCCCGAACAGCAGGCCGACCGTGGCGTCACTGACATCGTACCACGTAAAGTTTGTCATAAAGGTTCCTAACGCGTTTCCGCAGGTTTATCGTCCACATCCATGCCCCTCGAATAATCGGAGCACAGGTCCAAATGGGTGCACATCTTACCCTTTCCTGCGTGCCGCTTCAACATTCCTCATTGCCAACCGCCCCTTATCTCCACTATCATCCGCGCCATATGAGTTCCAGACGCGATGCCATTTTTGTTCTCACCCGCTGGTTGGAGACGCACGACTTCCCGGACAGGATGATCCCCGACGGACCTGACCGCGCCTTCATAACGGACCTTGTCTACACCACGGTCCGGCGCTATCGTACGCTCACGTGGGCACTCGAACAGCTCATGAAGAAGCTTCCTAAGGGCGAAACCGGAGCCGCCCTTTTGGTCGGTGCGGGCCAAATTCTTTTTATGCCCAGCGTGGCCGATTACGCTGCCGTCAATGAAACGGTTGAGGCCGCCAAGCTCGCTTCGAAACAGACCGCAGGGCTTGTGAACGCCGTGCTCCGCAACCTCCTGCGCCAGCGTGACGCCCTCCTGGCCGAACTCGCGAAACAGCCCGTCGGCATCCGCACCTCCCACCCCGAAGCGCTGATCACCCGCTGGCTTGAACGCTTCGGCGAGGCCGAGACCCTCGCGCTGTGCGAGTGGAACAACACCCCCGCAGAGACCTTCCTCGCCTATCCTCCCGGCGCGCCCGAGCCGTTCGTGCCGATGCCCCGCGGCACGCGCGTGGAGGAGGTCCCGGGTTACTCCGAAGGCGCGTTCATTGTGCAGGACCCCGCCATGGCAACGTGCGTCGACCTGCTCGCACTGAAGCCCGGCCTCAAGGTGCTCGACGCCTGCTGCGCACCCGGCGGCAAGACCGTCCAGATCGCTTGGCGCATGGGACAGCCCACGTCGGAAAACCATCTGCTGGTCGCGCTCGACCTTCACGAAGACCGTCTGGCGATTGTCCGCGCCAACCTCGAGCGCACACGCCAAACATGGGTCAAGGTGCAGCAAGGTGACCTGACCGACAACCCGCGCGCCGCGCTAGAACCTTTCGGGCTCTTCGACCGCATCTTGATTGACGCGCCCTGTTCGAACAGCGGAGTCTTGCGCCGCCGGCCCGACGCCCGCTGGCGCTGGACCACCAAGCGCATGAAGCAACTCGCCGCCACACAAGCGGTGATGCTGGAGAACGCGCTCGCCCTGCTCGCCCCCGGCGGCCGCCTCGTCTACTCGACGTGCAGCCTGGAACCGGAGGAGAACCGCCAGCAAATTACCGCCTTGCGCAAAGCCCACCCGGAGCTGGCGTGCGTGGCCGTGGAGGAGCGTATCCCGACCCGCTCAAAGACCGACGGGTCCTTCGCTTGCGCCTTCGAACGGACAGCGACTCCCTCCTGAACGCCCGTGCCCGACTTTTGGGCACGGGTCACGGAAGGGACACGACCACGCGGTAGAAACACGAGCCCCCCACTCTCGGAACGTACACCGTTATCAGACTGCCGTTGCCCGCGACAGGGGCAGCAACGCCCGACCATGAGGCCGCTGCGCCCAGACCTGCGGAGCCTTGCACCGCGTAAACCCGTCCGGCGTGCGTATCGAACGAGACCGCGATCTCCGTGTCCGACCTTCCGGCAGCGGAAATAACAAACCGGCTATTCTCGTCGGTCGGGTCAGTCGCAGCAACATACTCTTGCCAGGTCAGGAAGCCATCGCCGTCGGGATCTTCCAGTTCCAAAGCGTCCCAATCCGGCCCATCGAAGTAAACGTCCAGCCACTCGATCGGCGTACCCAACGCCGCATAACCTTCCGCCGCAAGATACTCGTACGCTCCCATGTCCACAATGTCGTAGCTGATACGTTCGCGCCCGTCAAGGTCGGTTTCTCCCACGATCCACGGCATGTTGGTGCCTGCGTTGATACATGGCGACGTGGCGCGCAGGCGGAAGTTGCCCGCTGCGGCGTTGACGAACTGCGGATCAACAGCGAAGTTGTTTCCCAAATCATAATCGCCCTCCGGAAGCGGCGTCGTGGTACAGAAGGAACACTCGCTTTTAAATGCGTTAGCCGTCACAGGAGCGACGTTACCCCAGACAATCGAGTTGATCGCGCTACCCCAACCCATACCGCCGACAACATAGCTCGCCTCATTGGCGACCACGGTACTGTTGTTCACTTCCGAACC
>JBBRJN010000315.1:0-4425 GCA_038219365.1 Kiritimatiellia bacterium
GGGCTAGTTGATGGATGACAAGGCGCTGTTTTCGGTTTCATGTGGCTTGTATGTGGTCGGTGCCCGTTGCGAGGAGGGACTCTCGGGATGATTACGGCCCGCGTTAGTCGTAGGTCCGGAAACGTTCTCGCAGGAGTTTGAAGGCTCCGAGGGGGCCGACGGGCCAGAGGCGTGAGGGCGTGGCCGCTTCGAGCCTGCGCTCAACGTCATCAGGAAGGTCGGCGAGGAAGTCGAGGCCGCTGAGGGCTTCGATTTCGTCGATGGAGATCAGTGTGGTGCGTGCGGGTGTGCGGCGGCGGACGCTCTGCGGCATGTAGACGGCGAAGGCGCGGACAGCCCCTTTGTTTTGTGCCACCACGATCTGATAAAAAGCGGTCGGGATATCTATGCCAGAGGCGAGTCGCTTGTCATCACGAGCGGAAAGCGCACCAGTAATGACCCACACGTCGCCGTAGCAGTCGGGCCAGAGTTCGGCGATGCGGAACTCGATGTTGCACCACGGGCCTTGGTTGAGACTCGGCCGCTGCGGGCAAACGTTCGAGGTGAGAAATGTTTGTGACTGCGCCGCTTTGCCGTAACGGGTGACGATGGCGAGATTGGGCGCCATGTGGCCGCGGTCGTAGCCGCTCTTGGCATACTCGTTTCCTTGCGGCGAGTTGCGTGCGGCAGGGTCAGGCTTGAACACGGTGGGGCGCTTAAGCGGAATCTCGGTGCGCTCGGAACAGACCTTGTAGGCCACCCAGACGGGATGGCGCAACGAGGGCGAGTAACCGATGATGAACCCTGTTTTATTCAGCACGGTGATGTCGTTCGGCGCGTGGCTTTCCGGAAGGCGCCGCGGCAGTCCGGCGCAGACGAGACGGTTGGTGGGGAGCGCTACGTTGAGAGGTGCCGTCACATCGTGTCCGGTCAGGCCCAGCGCGTCTGTCGTGTCGGCGCTGGCGTTGCCGACACAGGTGATCCAGAAGGCCAGAGCGGCCGGCATCTTTTGGGCTTGGGACTGTTGCCGGAAACGCGGTTCATGGACAAACCAATTTGTGGCAGCCAGTGCAATGAGGAGCACGAGGCCGCATGTGCCAGAAAGCCATTTGAAGGTAGGGTGATGCATGAGATCGGGCTGTTAGGACGGGGACTGGTCAGAGGGTGCGCCAGGAGTCAAAGACTGTGGGGTGGCGAGCACATAGGCGTAGCACCGGCTGAGCGCCTGCCGGAAAGCCGCGGGCGTGCGGTTTTCGCGGGCCAGCGAGTCGCGTCCGTGAAGGGCGAGTTCCACGCCGAGTCGGGGTGAGTTGCAAAGCTTAAGCATCCCCCCCGCCAAAGCCTCGGGTGTCGGGCGGGTGATGAGCGCATTGTCGGGCGAAAGCACGGAGCGGTTGGAAGGGGTGTCGGCGGCCACGATCGGCGTACCGGAATGAAGATAGTCAAGAACCTTGATGGGTGCGGTGGTCCCGGCACGGCGCGGGGACACCAAGACGTCTGAGACGGCGAGCAGCGCGGCGAGCTCAGCGGGGGGCAGGCGTCCAGGGAAGGCGACGGACTGGTCAATACCTGCGGCGGCGAGGGCCTTGCGCATGCGCGAAATCTCGTGCGCGTCGCCGCCGACGACCACGAAGCGCGTCTGGGGGGCTGCGGCAAGCACGCGCGGCATGGCATTGAAAAACAGGTCGAGACCCTGGAAGCGAGTGAACGAACCTACACAGGTGATCAGTTTCTGGCACGGGGCGATGCGGAAACGCGCTTGGGCTAAGTTGCGGGAGGGAGCGGAGACCTCGTCGGCGAGTGCCGGGATATCGGGGATGATGCAGGCACGGCTGCGCCGCCCGAAGTGTGTGAGGAGAGCGACGACTGAAGCGTCGTTGCCAATCACCGCGTCGGCCTTTTTTAGAGCGCGGCGTTCGAGAAAGCGGTAGAAGACGAGCCAGCCGCGGCGTGGACCTTTCGTGCGCTCGTCGCTCAAGGCGGTGTGGCGCTCGAAAATGCAGGGCGTGTTGGTGAGCCGCCCTGCAAGCCATGCGATGACCCCGCAATCGTCGACGCCATGGATCAAGGCGTAAGAGGTGCGGCCGGCGAGAAAAACGGCCTTGAAAAGGATCAGTGTATCGAGAATGAACCGCCGGACAGAGGGGCCTTCAGGCAGCTTGCGGCAGAAGGGGACGCGCGGTACAAAGAGGGTTCTGACGCCCGCCACGAAAGGCGGTGCGCCAGCCGACAAGGTTAGCCAGTCAACGGTGTGGTCTAAGAAGGCAAGCGCTTCGAGGTCGTGGCGGATGCGGTGGCAGGCACCTTCCCACGGATAATAGGGCTTTGAGGTGATGAAAAGGATGCGGGACATGGTCGTTCAAGAGGGGCGGGGTGATGGGGGGTGAAGCGGGCTGGAAGTGTGGGAAAGAGCCAGGCGACAGACGTTCTGGGCGAAGCGTGCGGGTCACCAGCTGTCGGGCAACTCGATGCGGATCGTGCGGCTCTTCATGGCTTCTATTTGTTCTTTTGAGGAGTTCCTGTTTGGGGCTGCTGGTCCACCCCACATGGTGCCAGGCTCCGAGACGCCGGGGACGTTGATGAGCGCCGCGCAGGTGGGGCATTCCGTTTCTTGGTTCGCAATATTTATCGGCGCTTCGATTTCTTGATGGCAAACCGGACAGATGAAAGATAGAAAAGCAGTCTCGTCAACACATGCATCCATAGCACCTCCACACCGGATAAATGCGCGTATCATAGTACGGAAGGGGTACGGATGACCAGTCCATTCTGAAGTGACGGGGATTTTCTGAATATTTGTTCGAACGCGGTGCTTGACCTATTGCGAGAGATGCCGTACAGTAACACTGGCGAAAATGATGGTATAGCGTTCGGTTCGTTTTCTATGAGTGTGGTCCTTTTTCGAGCCATCACGCCATGCAGACCGGACGTGTGCGAGGGAGGCCCGGGCGTTTGAGACGCCGGCAACAAAACGCGACAGGAGAAACGTGAAGTGAATACACAGATCAACCAACTTCTCATGCAGAAAGGGCGCGACATTATTACGGTTTCGCCCACGACGACAGTATTTGAGGCCATCCAATTAATGGACTCGAAGAATATCGGAGCCCTCCTTGTTTTGAATGCGCATGGGAAGATCGCCGGGATCTTTGCCGAACGCGACTGTTTCCGTAAGGTGATCCTTGCGGGAAAGTCGGCAAACGAGGTTCAGGTGCGCACCACCATGACTAAGAAGGTGGTTTACGCCTCGCCGGAAGATACGGTGGACGCATGCATGGCTCTGATGACGCAGAAGCGGATCCGTCATTTGCCGGTCATTGACGGCCAGGAACGGATTGTCGGCATCATCTCGATCGGCGACTTGGTGAAGTTCGTCGCTTCGGAGCAGGACGCCATGATCCGTAACCTCGAAAAATATATCGAGGGGTCTCTGTAGTAGCCTTTACGTCTGAGATGGTTCCCTTCCTGCCTGACACGATAACGCGGTCAGGCAATCTCCACTTGAGCATATTACGCTCTCGGAATGTTCGGGAGTCGTACGGAGGCCTTCATGACTTCTTCTTCCACAAGCGCCGCCCCTTGTGGGTGTGCGTGTTCTTGCGAACCGTCCGAAAGCGAACTCTTCGCCCGGCTTGACGATGTGATCGGTGAGTATCATGAGAAACCGGGCGGTCTGATTCCTGCCCTTCAGACGGCTCAATCCATTTTCGGATATCTCCCGGAAACGGTTATCCGCAGAATCGCCGACGGCTTTGGCAAGACCGTGAGCGAGGTGGCCGGGGTCGTGACCTTCTATTCCTTTTTCACCCTGCATCCGCGAGGGAAGTATCTCGTGCGCGTCTGTCTCGGCACGGCCTGTTATGTGCGCGGCGGCAAGGACGTGCTGGATGCCTTTAAGAAAAAGCTCGAGATCGAGGTTGGAGAAACGACGCCTGACCGCCAGTTTTCGCTGGAGGTTGGTCGGTGTTTCGGTGCGTGCGGCATGGCTCCTGTGGTGATGGTCAACGACACCGTCTACCAACGCGTCAAACCGTCGCGAGTTGGAGAGATGGTCGGTCAGATTTTGTCCGGTGCCGCAATGGCCGGGGAAAAGGAGCGCACATGAAAGCCTCTGCTTTACCGAAGGTGGGTTGTGTGTCCGAGTTGTCCGCTCTGCGGGATCGGTTGCGTGCGGAGCAGCCGGAAGCGAAGGGGAGCGGAGCGCATCAGCTCCTCGTCTGCTTCGGCGGCAGTTGCCTTGCTTCAGGCGCGAAAGAGGTTCGTGACGCGCTCAGCACGGCGGTGGAGAAGGAGGGCCTCGGCGGTCAGGTTGCGCTGATTGAGACCGGCTGTATGGGACCGTGTGTGATGGGGCCGGTTGTGATGGTGGGCGCTGACCGGACATTTTATCAAGGCGTGCGGCCAGCGGATGCGGCCGAGATCGTGTCGTCGCATCTTTGTAACGGG
>JBBRJN010000316.1:0-4417 GCA_038219365.1 Kiritimatiellia bacterium
GCTTTACCTGCGCGGTATCGGCAGCGGTACCGTCAGCGGTGCGATCTCGGGGGGCGGAAGCGATGCCGTCAAAAAATTAGACACGGGCACGTGGACACTGTCCGCGACCAACACGTTTACAGGCCGCATAACGGTCGCCAACGGCACGCTCAGGCTCGGTGCGCCGGATGCACTCAACGCGGCGGTTCCCGTCACGCTCGCCGGAGGCACGTTCGACCTGAACGGCTACCGTCAGGCGGTCAGCGAATTGCGCGGCGACACCGTTGCGGGCCCGAACACGGTGACAAGTGCAACGGCGGCCACGCTCACGGTGAACCAAACCGCAAACACGCTGTTCAATGGGCGTCTAACGGGGCTGCTCAATCTGGTGAAGACAGGAATCGGCACGCTGACGCTGAGCAACAGCTTGAGTACCGTTACTGGCGATATCACCGTTAGCAACGGCACGCTGGCCGTTGCGATGACAACCGGATTGGGCAGCAGCACGAACATCACGGTTGCAGGAGGCACGCTGGATCTTCGTGTTGCGGCAAGCATCGCCGATACGGCGGTACTGCGCATCGCGGCTGGCGGTGCAAAGGTGTCGATCAGTGCGGGGATCACCGAGACGGTGGACAATCTGTTTCTCGATGGCGTGCAACAGTTACCCGGTACGTACGGCGCGGTCGGCAGCGGTTCGGGGACAGAGACCGACGCTTTCTTCGCTGGCAGTGGCAAGCTCAATGTGTTGGTCAGTCTCCCTCCCGCTGTTTATGTTTGGGACGGCGGCGGGGCGGACGACAACTGGAGTTCCATAACGAACTGGAATCCGGACACAGCGGCACCGGTCAGCAAGTACAACACGGTTGTGCAACTGGACGGCACGAACCGTCTGACCGCGACGCAGAACCTCGCGGCTCCCTTTGTTTTAAACCGTCTGGACTTCAGCAATGGTCCGGGAAATTTCAACAAACCGAATTTCACTTCGAGCGGCAGCTTGTTACAATTTGCGGCCAATGGCTCGACGCAGCCTCTTATCACCCGCCCGCGCCAGTCGAACATCACCATCAACAACGCGATCAGCATTCCGGCAGGCACGACACTCAGTTTGCAATTTGAAACGAGTGCCGCCTTTTTCAACGGAGTGATTTCGGGTGACGGTGCGATCGACAAGCTCCTCTATAACGGCACCTTTTACTTGAATAACAGCGCCAACAGTTTTTCGGGTGGCCTGACCGTCCGAGGGCTCGACGCCGACTATTATCAAGTCTGGGTTGCCGCCAACAATGCAATGGGGACCGGTCCTGTAAGCCTCTATGGCGGAGCCTTGAAGACCAATGTTACCTACATCGGCGGTTTGCTCTTTTCAGGCACCACCCGCCACACGAACGCCATCAGCCTTTTCCAGAATTCGCCGGTCTGCGCCGGCGACCTAACGACCGCAGGCATCGTAACACTCAGCGGCGGCATGGATCTGAATGCGTATACGCTCTATCTGCGCGGCTGCGGTTCCGGCACCATCGGCGGCGTGATTTCGGAGGGCGGTACCAGCGCTGTGAACAAGATCGATGCGGGCGCGTGGACCTTGTCGGGTGCGAACACCTTTACGGGTCGTGTGACGGTCGCCAGAGGAGCGCTCAAGCTCGGATCGGCAAGTGCGCTGAGCTCTGCGGTTCCGGTGACGGTTTCGGGTGGAACGTATGATCTCGGTGGAACCGCAGTGTCCAACGCGGCGGTGACTCTCAGCGCGGGGTCGATCGTGAACGGCGCACTGGTCGGCTCATCCTATACGGCGACCGATGCGGGGCTCATCTCTGCGGCGCTGGGGGGGGCGGCTGGCCTCGCGAAGAGCGGGGCAGGCACCCTGACGCTGCGCGGCACGCACACATTCACCGGCCCGCTCGCGGTCAGCGGCGGCAACGTCGAAGTGCAACCCAACCCTGCGCCGGGCAGTGTGCTGTGGATGGACGCCGCAAACATCTCCTCGCTGGCCCAAAATACGGACGGCACGGGCGGTACGCCTGCGGCGGGCAACTTGGTCGGACGCTGGACCAGCCTGAACGGAAGCCTCTGGGCCTCGGACCAGGGCAGCAAGCCGACCTATCAGACCAATGTGGTCAACGGATTGCCCGTCTTGCGTTTTAGCGGGAGCGGGCTCTATTTTAACAGCGTTGTGGCCGCTCAGGGCTCGACGGTCTTCATCGTCTTCCGGGACCGCAATCCAACCGGCACTTGGAGAAATGCGATTGGCAGTGAGGGTCAGACGCCGACTTTGGGATGGTTGCATATGCTGAACAACTTAAATAACCGCTGCCTGACCAAAGGCGGAGGAGCCATCATTCTCGACTCCTCAGATTCGGGCACCAACTGGGCTGTTCAGGCCGTGCAACTTCAGACAGGAGACTACCGCCTGTGGGTGAACGAAACCGCCTATGGGCCGAACACGTCGACTACGAACTTCACGCCCTTCACCCGGCTAGGGGACGGTGGTCTGACTGCCGATTTCGGGGAAGTGCTGATCTACACAAACTTGCTGAGTTCGTCCGACCGTCTCAACACCATCCGCTACTTGCGCCGCAAGTGGCTGGGCGAGGGTGAGGTGCCTGCCGTGGTTAACAGCCTTTCGCCCCAAGTTGCGACTGCTGTCAAGGCTGGAACCGTGCTGGGCCTGGGCGGGGGCTTGCAGACGCTGTCCGCGCTGTCGGGCAGCGGCTCCGTGACGGGAGGAACCGTGACGGTGACCGGGTATCTGACACCGGGCGACACGAACACAATGGCAAGTGCGCTGACAGTCGGCGGGAACTTGACCTTGGCGGCAGGTGTGACGAACGCTTTCGACTACGTCGCCACGACGTCAGACGTAGTGAACGTCACGGGCACGCTCACGGTACAGGGTGCGAACACGGTGGAGGTGTCGCTCAACGGCCAGCCGCCGCCGACGCAGATCACGCTCTTCACCTTTGGTACGCTCGTCGGCGAAGAGTATCTGGCCTCGTGGAACGTGCAGGGCGCGGGCTTGGTGCCGTACGGTACGCAGGTCAAGCGGGTTGGAAACAGCGTGGTCTTGAACATGTTCCGGCGCGGCACGCTGATCAGAGTCCGCTAAGGCGGAGTGATCGAGTTTACAAAGCAAAGAACCAGGCGTGATAAACCAACGGTTAACGGGATGTTGGCCGTTGGTATGCTGGTTCTATACTGTCTCGGCACGGTTCAAGCCGGCACGGCCACCAAGACCGGCACGGGCACCGACCTCACCGGTGCCAATTCCGGGGTTTGGTCCGGCGGCTCCGGTGCCAAGAGTTCGCCAGGTGCCAGCGACGTGGCTCTGACCGGCGACAAGCTTGACCGGCAGGGCATCATGATCACAGGAATACCTGGGCATTGTATCGAGAATGTCGAGTTGGAGAACATCAAGATCAGCTTCCCAGGCGGCGGGACGCGGCAAGGCGCGGAACGGATCGTGCCAGAGGATATCGCCCGCTACCCGGAGCAGTTCTTCTTCGGCGTGCTGCCCTCCTGTTGCCTCTATGCCCGGCATGTCAAAGGGCTTTCACTGAAGAACATCAGCATGACGCTTGAAAAAAGCGATGCCCGGCTGGCCATCATCACCGATGACGCAGAGGCCGTGCGGTTCGTAAACGTGACGATTAACGGGAGCATGTATGAAGCTAATAAGTAATAAAAATCTGATATTCATGGTGCTTTTGCCTCTGGTGGGGTGTCATTATTCGAGTGCGCCACATGCGCCGGAGACGTCCAAGGCGCAAGCGTTGCGTCAGCCGGATTACAGTTACGCCTGCTGGCTGAACGGCTGGCGAAAAAACAAATCCGACACCACGCAGGCGCTCTTCGCCATCGAGACGAGCCAGTATGCCTTCTCTTTGAATCCGTCGGACTTCAGCAAGGCCGGCTTCACATTCGACAACAAGCCCGGCAACGGTTATGCGGAGGCCTTGCATTCTGGGACCGCACGGCTGCATCAGTTGCCGTCGGCCGAACTCGTCCTTGAGCTTGAAACGGATGGCAGAATATACAGGGCGGTCAATTGCAAGGCCGGAACCGGGACTGATGCGAGGCGGCTTAGTCCGGCCCGGATGTGGGAGTCGGGACGGCTGGTGCAGCACTACGATTTTCTCGGTCTGAATTTTCTGGTCGCAACAGGTAAGGCCCTGTCCTGCACCGGGACGCTGGATCTGGTCGCCTGGCCTGACTCGCTGACGCTGACCGCGAGCCTTGCGCCTGTTGGTTCCACATGGACCAACACGACCCTTCGTATTGCGCTCACAGGCCATGGCACGGGCGTCTCGCCCGTGGGGAAGGAGGCTCATGGGCGGGACGCCCGTGATGACGTTATAACAACAAACAGCGTATTATGTTTACCTATAACACTTTGCGCTGTTTATTTTTTGTTCTTCTATATGGCTCAGATATGACTTTA
>JBBRJN010000317.1:0-4408 GCA_038219365.1 Kiritimatiellia bacterium
GGTTTATGCGGTTGAGTGTGTGGCGGGCGTTCTAAGTCGGCGCGGACGAGTCGAGTGGCTCTTTCGTTCCAGGTAGTTCCGACGTGATCAGACGCGTGGCCTCGATCCCATCCATTTCAGGCATGCGGACATCCATGACGATCACGTCGGGGAGAAGTTGCCGTGCGAGATTAAGCGCTTCCCGTCCATTGGCCGCCTCCCCGATTACTTCCAAGGTGGCATTAGCCGACAGCAAGTTGACGACACCGTTTCGTACAAGGGTGTGGTCGTCGGCAACCAGCACACGGGCTCTTTTATCTGATTTCATCCGAGGATGCCCCGTGAGCATGGGCTTGACGGAAAGAAGCGTGGCTGACTGGGCAAGGGGCGCTAGAGGAACCGGAACGTTCATCATAATGCGTGTGCCACACCCGGGAGCCGACTCGATCGTCAGGTGTCCACCGATTGCTACAGGATGGTTCTGAAGCGTTCTTCGCCTTCCCTTAGTTTATCTTCGAAGACGGTGATAATTCGTTTCTAGCTCGTCCTGATGTCTGGCTTCTTGCTTGTTCAATGTTTTTTTATGCGAGATTACCGCCGGAAGCAAGAGACAAACATCGCACTTGTGAGAGGTGGCAGAGGTGGTGTATGCTGAAAGCATCTAATCTGTGATCGGTTCTTCCGTGCGAAGTGTGCTCGGTGCGCGAGGGAAAGCACGGAAACGGATCACGCAAGTTTGGGGGAAAAGATGAGTCCGATATCACGACGTGAGTTTTTGCGTACTGGCGTGGCAATGGCTGGTGCGGTATCGGTGGCGGGATGTTCCAGTGTTTCGATTGTGCAAGCATCCCGGTTCCGTAAAACGGGCGATAAGTTGAATATGGCGTTCATTGGTTCGGGTGGGCGCGGCGGCGCAAACCTCAAGGAGTTTTACGATCTGGGGGAACAGGTTGTGGCACTGTGTGATGTGGACCGCGGCCACGTTGACCATGCCGCAGGAGTGGTCAAAGAGCGCTGTCCGGACGCGCGCAAATACCAGGACTTCCGCGAAATGCTGGAGAAGGAAAGGGATCTCGACGCGGTTGTCGTTTCCACGCCGGACCACATGCATGCGACAGCGGCGATCGCGGCCATGAAGCAGGGCTGCCACGTCTATGTCGAGAAGCCACTGGTGAGGACCGTTCACGAGCTGCGCCGCTTCGATGAGGTCGCCAAGGCTTGCGGCGTGATGACCCAGATGGGCAACAATGGAAACGGTTCAGACGCGCAGCGCCGGAAGATTGAAATCGTGCAGTCGGGCGTTCTGGGCGAGGTGTCGGAGATCCATGTGAACACCGACCGTCCGATTTGGCCGCAGGGACTCAACCGTCCTGAGGGCAGCGACGTGGTGCCTCCTGAGCTGGCGTGGGATTGCTGGCTCGGCGTCGCACCCGAGCGGCCTTTCAAAAAAGACGTCTACCACACGTTCAAGTGGCGCGGCTGGTTCGATTTCGGCACGGGCGCGATGGGCGATATCGCCTGCCACGCCATGAGTTTCTTTTTCCGCGCGCTGAAGATGCGTGAGGTCCTTTCGGTCGAGACGGTCAAGACGACGACGAAGTTCTCCGAGACCTTCCCCAGCGCGACAACGGTCAAGGTGGTGATTCAGTCCGACAGTCAAAAGAAGCCGATGGCCATTTATTGGTACGACGGCAACACCAAGCCCGGCCCAGAGGTCTGTCCAAAGGCGGTCGCCACGTGGGGCAGCATGCCGGGCGGCGTGATGATCATCGGTGATCGGGGAGTGATCAGCAACGATGCGATTTGCATGAAGGACGATGTGAAGTTCCGCGGAATTGCCCAGCACGATGCGACCAAGGACATCCCGGTGAGTCTGCCGCGCGTCAAAAATCACCATTGGGAATTTGCCGAAGCGATTCGCGGTGGAGCTAAACCCTTTTCGCACATTGACCATTCGGTGCCGCTAACCGAAGCCGTGTTGCTGGGGTGCATCTCACAGCGGATTGCCGGCGAACTGAAGTGGGATGCGAAGGCGTGTCGCTTCACCAACAGCGCAGAGGCGAACAAACTGATCAAGCCGTACATCCGGGAGGGATGGCAGCTCGGGTGAGGGACGGCGAAGGCTAAAGGAAAGGCATCAGGATGAACACACGGCGTCAGTTTATGCTTAAGGCGGGGCTCGCGTGCGCGGCTCTCGCAGCAGCGGGCGGCAAAGCCGCGACGGTGATCGGTGCGAAAAAGATTCCGGTCGGCGTACAGCTCTACTCGTTCCGCAAGCAGGGGGAAAAGGACTTCGCGGGCATCATCAAAAAGGCCGCGGAAATCGGCTTCTCGGGGGTGGAGTTCGCGGGCTACGGCCCGTATGGCGACAAGCCGGCGGAGTTGCGCAAAATGCTCGACGATGCGGGGCTCAAGGCGTTCGGGACGCACACGGGGTACAATCTGGTGCTGCCGGATACGATTCAAAAAACAATCGAGTTCCATAAGACCATCGGTTGCGAGTACGTTATCGTGCCATGGATCGACCCCAAGCAGCTTGAGAACAAAGACGGCTGCCTCAAGGTCGCGGAGATTCTCTCGCGTGCGAGCGAAACCGCGCAGGCGGCGGGCTTGAACGTGGGCTATCACGCGCATGGCGGTGACTTCAAGAAGATCGACGGCGGCCTCACGGCGTGGGAGCTGCTGTTCGATCATACGCCCAAAGCGTTCATCCATCAGATCGACTTCGGAAACTGTCTTGGCGGCGGGGGCGATCCCTACAAGCTGGTCGAGCGCTATCCCGGCCGTTCGCTCACTGTGCATTTGAAAGAGCACGGCGGACCGCAGGGCGCGGTGTTCGGGCAGGGTGTGGTGGACTTCAAACGGGCGCTGGCGCTCTGCGAGACGGTCGGCGGAACAACCCGTTATATCATCGAGCACGAGAGCGATCCGGAGCACGCCTTTGAAACGGCCAAGAAGTGCCTCGATTACATTAAGACGCTGTAGTCGTTGGGGCGGCATTGGCACGCGCACCTGCCGCCCCTTCTAAATCAGATCTCGCTGGTCATGTTCGCATTCTCTAGGAGGTGCATAGTGGGCCCCGTATAGATCTGCCTCGGGCGTTGGAGCTTGAAGCGCGGGTCTTCGCGGGCCTCTTTCCACTGTGCGATCCAACCGGGCAACCGGCCGAGGGCGAACATCACAGTGAACATCTGTTTCGGGATGCCGATCGCGCGGTAGATGATGCCGCTATAAAAATCCACGTTGGGATAGAGGTTGCGCTCAATAAAATAGTCGTCACTCATGGCGATCTGCTCGAACTCCAAGGCGATGTCCAGCAACGGGTCGTGGATATTAAGCGCCTTGAGCATGTCGTGGCAGCTCTTCTTGATGATTTTCGCGCGCGGGTCATAGTTTTTGTACACGCGGTGTCCGAACCCATAGAGAAGCATCTTGCCCTTCGACGCTTTGACCTGCTCCACATAGCTCTTCACGCTTTGGCCGCTTTGTTGGATTTCCTCCAGCATGTCGACCACCATCTGGTTCGCACCGCCGTGCAGCGGGCCCCACAGAGCGCAGATGCCAGCACCCACGGCAGCATACAGGTTTACGCGGGCGCTGCCGACGAGGCGTACGGCCGCAGTCGAGCAGTTCTGCTCGTGGTCGGCATGCAGGATTAGCAGGACATTGAGCGCCTGGACCACTTCGGGTCGGATCTCGTACGGGCAGACGGGCGAGCTGAACATCATGTTCAAAAAGTTGGCGCAGTACTTCAGGTCATGGCGCGGATAGACAAACGGCTCGCCGATCGATTTCTTGTAAGAAAACGCAGCGATGGTCCGCACCTTGCTCATGAGGCGCGTGGCAGCGATTGTGATCGCCTCCTCGGGCTCATCGGGACGGTGCTGCGACAACTCGGGGTAATACGCGGAAAGCGAGACGACCATCGAAGAAAGGATCGCCATGGGGTGTGAGTGCTCCGGGTATTGATAATATAGATGGCGCATATCCTCGTGTATCATGGAGTGGCTGTTAAGCAGAGCAGACCACTGCACGCGTTCATTTTCATTCGGCATGTGGCCGTTTATCAGCAGATAAGCCACTTCAACAAAACGCGAGTTTTTTGCCAGTTCCTCAACCGGATAACCGCGATAGCGCAAGATGCCTTTCTCACCGTCAAGGAAGGTGATGGCGCTCTCGCAGGCCCCGGTGTTGATGTAGCCATAGTCGAGTGTGATCGCGCCCGTTTTTTTGCGCAGCATCGTGATATCAATCGCGACTTCGTTTTCGGAGCCGACGGTTACAGGGAACTCATAGGTTTGGCCACGCAGTGTGAGCGTGGCCATTTCGGTTGTGGGCATGGGCTTTTCCTTCCGCATCAATGTGTTGTCGTCCAGGAGACTTGGCTAATTAAATAGGGGGCGGCAACAGGCGTTGCGCGAAGAACCAG
>JBBRJN010000318.1:0-4378 GCA_038219365.1 Kiritimatiellia bacterium
GGCCGCGGCCGTGGCCACCCAGTCGACCAGGCTCACCAGCGCGGCGCTCTCTGTGCCGGCCTTGATCTGCCTGGGCCAGCGCGCGATGAACGGCACGCGCGTGCCGCCCTCGTAAGCACTATATTTGTGGCCACGGAACAGCCCGGCAGGCCGGTGCTCGCCCAACTTCTCAATCGCCTGGTCTTTATAGCCGTCATCCAGCACGGGCCCATTGTCGCTGCTGAAGATGACCAGCGTGTCGTCCCTCAAGCCGCAGCGGTCGAGCGCGCCGAGAATCGCACCCACCTGAAAGTCTAATTGCACGATGGCATCGCCGCGCGCACCCATTGCCGTCTTACCCACAAACCGTTTGTTCGGCACGCGCGGCACATGGATGTCGTGTGTGGCGAAGTAAAGGAAAAATGGCTTGTCCTTGCTGCGTTCGATAAAGGCCGCCCCCTTTGACGCCAGGGTGTCGGCCATGTCCTCGTCCACCCAGCGCGCGTTCTTGCCCCCCGTCATATAGCCGATGCGGCCGATGCCGTTCACCACGGTGTAGTTGTGGCCGTGCGACCAATCCAGTTTGAGACCGGCGCGATCCTTCCGCCCATCCACCTCGCCGGGATAGTTCTCCTCGTCCAATTTGTAGCTCACCTTGATCGGGTCAGCAGGGTCAAGCCCCACCACGCGCTGGTTCTCGACAAAGACACACGGCGTGCGGTCACCCGTCGCAGGCAGGATAAAGGAGTAGTCGAAGCCGATCTCCCGCGGCCCCGGAGTGATTTCGCCGTTCCAGTCGATCTTGTCGCCGCCGAGACCGAGCCCCAGATGCCATTTGCCGACAACCCCGGTGGTGTAACCCGCTTTTTTGAGCACAGCGGGCAGCGTCGTGCGCCCCGGCTCAATGAGCAGCGCCGCATCGCCTGTGGCAATCCCCGTGCCTTTCTTACGCCAGGCATACTCGCCCGTCAACAGCGAGTAGCGCGTGGGCGTGCAGGTCGCCGCCGAAGCATGGGCATCCGTGAACCGCATCCCTTCGCGGGCGAGCCGATCGATGTTCGGCGTCGCAACCCCTTTAGCGCCATAGCAGGCGACATCGCCCCAGCCGAGGTCGTCGGCCAAGATCAGGACAATATTTTTCGGACGCGCCGCGACCGGGGCCTCTGCCGCTCGAAGCGATAAGCGCGCACCGGCCGCCGCCACTCCCATGGTGAAAAGAAAATGCCTGCGATTCATGGTCACCTCCCTTGATTTGGCTCACATATTATCACATCCCCATTCTCACTGAAAATGAAAGACCGCCGAAAATAAACCCATTGCTTGAAACCGGTTTCTCTCTTATGATTCCGTCCATCTTTTATGTCTTTGTGTGCTACATCACTCACCCCACCTTGTGAAAAAGAACTCCAGCGAATCATTGCCCTGGTTCCTGATGCTGATTTGTCTCTGCTCGTCGCCACGGAACCCGCCTTCCAGACGGGCGGCTTCCGTGCCGGCAAGGCCGCCGTTTTGCGCGTGCGCCTCCAGCAGATCGCCTGCGGGTCGCTGGAGGTCTCAGATACCCTGCGCCGGACGCTGGCCCGGCGTTCGCGGTCACGCACGTTGACAAGTCTGCTTTCCACCGAAACCCTCGCCGAAGCCCGACATGCATTATCCACGTTGCTCGGCAGTCCGACGCTCTTGGTCGCCTTATTACTCGATGAACGCAAAGAGGTGCGCGACAAAGCCGAAGACTGGATGCAGGCGCAGCAGCCACTCCTTGCCGTCGAGCCGGACGCGGCGCTCGCGTGTTTACGTGAGCGGTTCGCTGGACTCACCGAGTTGCTGGGGAGTATCGCCTCCTCGGGCTCGCCGCTCACCCGCGAAGCGTGGCAGCAGCAGAAAGAACAGTTGGAGAACCGCCTCCACGACCTACAGACAGAGAACCGCCGGCTCAAGGGCGTGGACGACCGCCTGGCACGCGTCGCAGCGCTTTTGAAGACCTGCGAGCAAGCCCTTTCTGAAACGCGGCAGAAATCGGAGACCGCTGAAAAAGCGCTGCGGCAGAAGACGCGCGAACTGGAGGAGACCTCCGCTGAGCTAACGCGCGAGACCTCTCGCCGCGAAGAACGTCTCGTTGCCGCGCTGGATCTGGCGCTGGCCAACGAGTTCCACGGCTGGCTCGCCAACGCCCGCGCCGTCGAGTCCGCGACGGAGAACCCCATGCAGCAGGTCGAGCTCCTCGCCCGAGCTGAAGCCGCCCTGCAGAAACAGAGCGAGGTCGACCGCCACAGTGGCAATCGCGCGAAGCTAGCAGGTCGGCTGGAGGGCCTCGAAAACGCCCTGAAAAACGTGCAGTCCTCGCTTCGCAACGCCTTGCGCCAAACCCCGGAGCTCAAGGCCGTTGAGTCGGAACTTTTCGCTGAAATCCGAGCGCTCACGCGTCTGCTGGAACCCGACGCCGCCGCTACGCCCTTGGAGGAAGCGCTGCTCACGCGTATCCATGCCGCACGTGACAACGACCTGCCTCGCCTGCGTGAACTGCCCGAGCTGTTCACCTCTTTACACGTGCTCGATGATGCAGCCGTCGATCGCCTCCGCCAAGCCTTTCAGAAACGCCTGGCCGCCGTTCAGGCAGCGGGCGTGCCGCCGGACACGCGCATGGAGGAGCGGCAGAACACCTCCACCCTGCTCGGACGCGCCTTGGCAGGCCAAACGCCCGCCATCCTTTTGATCGACGGCCACAACGTCCTGTTCGGCCTTCCCGCGCGCTACATGCCCGTACGCGGCACGTCGTTGCCCGATGCCGAAAAACGTAAAAAACTGGCTGATGACATCGTGCGCATCACCGCGCCAAACCCTTCTGTCCGCGCCTGGATTGTGTTCGACGGCCCCACCCGTAACGACACGCAGGCTTCACCGAATGTGCGCGTGACCTATTCGGGCGGCGAAGGCGAACACCGCGCAGACGGCGTCATTATCGACAATCTCCGCTTTTTCAAATCATCCTCGCCCGATACCCTGGTCATCCTTGTCAGCAACGATAACGATCTCTGTGCCGCCGCGCGTCGTCTCGGCGCTCTCGATATCGCCGTGCTCGACCTCGGGGCCTTTTTGTAACAACCTACTCAACCCCTCTTCCCGCTCGCGCGATGTTCGCGTAGTTCATAATCGCTTCCCACAAATAATCATGAAAACTTTTCGCATCACCGACCTTCCTCAAGCGCAAGTCAAGACCGAGACGTTCCTCGACGAGACCGTCAGCATCATCTCGCACTCCGGACTGCACATCACGGAAGCCCTGCTGATCGAGCGCCTGAAGTATCTTCCCTCTCACACGGCCTCCCTGCTGATCGCCGGGAACCGCACCGGTGCAGCCGCGATGGTTGCCTCAACGCGTTTTCCCGAATGCGCGATAACCTGTCACGCCTTTGACCTGCATCACGCCCGGGCCATTCTCCGCAACCTCGCAGCAAACCAGCTCGCGTTCGCCTTCAGCCACGATCCGTTCGTCAGAACCGCAGGAACCAAAGTGACCCACGCGGTCGAGGACAAAAACCCGCGTTTCAGCGTCGCCTGCACCAGCGCGATTCCGCCGCGCACCTACGCCACCGCGCTCTTTATGGCCACACCCGGCACCATGACCGGCGAACTGATTCTCGACCAGTTGGAGGACATCCACCAGAACCTCGCGATCGGCGGTACCTGCGTCATCGCCTGCGAGGCCGACAGCGGTCTGTTGGTCAAGCAGATCAAAGCGCTCTTCGGAAACATCTCTATCCATTTCGACAAAAAAGGCGTCGCCTGCGTGACCGCCCAGAAAAAGGAGCCTCTCAAGAACGCGCGCTCATTCAGCGCCTCCTTCCCGGCTTCGCTGCCCGGCGGCGAAACCTACACGCTCGTATCCATGCCCGGCGTCTTCTCGCACCGCCGTACCGACGCGGGCGGACTGGCCCTGGCCGAAATTGCGGCACGCGAACTCAAACCCAATCAGCGCGTGTTGGACATGGGCTGCGGATGCGGCGTCGTCGGCATCCTGCTCGCAAAAAGCCAGCTCAACACCCGCGTCACCTTCATCGACTCGCATGCCCGCGCCTTGGCCTCCACGCACCGCAACATCACGGCCTTGGGCCTTGAAAAAACCGAACTCATCCTTTCTGACGAAGGCATCGAAAGAGAAAACTTCAGCCTGTTTGTCGGCAACCCGCCCTATTACTCCGATTTCCGGATCGCAGAGCTGTTTTTACGGACCGCACACGCCACGCTGCGGACCGGCGGCACCTGCCTGATCGTGGCGAAAGCCGCACGCGCTTTGGAGGAACTCCAACTCGGCGTTTTCGGCAACGCCGAAGTCCTGCCGCGCCGCGGTTATGGCGTGGTCAAAAGTCTGCGCGAAAAGGATGCCAGTGATCTTTCTCGG
>JBBRJN010000319.1:0-4361 GCA_038219365.1 Kiritimatiellia bacterium
AGTACTCTTTACACCGAGTACCAAGGCCGAGCTGGGCGAGCATGACATGCCGGTGACGGCGGCCGAATTGGAAGCCGCTTTGGGGCCGGAACAGGCTCACAAGCTTGCGAAGGCCTCGATCAGGTGTTACGCGCAAGCGGCGGATTACGCGGCGACCTGCGGTGTGATCATCGCGGACACCAAGTTCGAGTTCGGCACGGATGCCGCGGGCCAACTGGTGCTGGCAGACGAGGTGCTGACGCCGGACTCCAGCCGGTTTTGGCCACAGGAGAGTTATGCGGTAGGAAGCAACCCCCCGAGCCTCGATAAGCAGTTCGTTCGCGACTGGCTCGACAGTGTCGCCTTCAATCATCAGCCGCCTGCGCCGGCCTTGCCCGATGAGGTGGTCGCCAAGACGCGCGCGAAATACGTTGAAGCCTACGAAAAGCTTACGAAGAAACGGTTTGCGTAGGAGCAAGTAAATGGATCAGAATCGGCATATGCAGGAACTCAAACTGCTTCATAGCATTAGCATGATCATCGATCAGAGCATCGACATGCGCTCTGTTGTGCATCCGATTCTGGAGGCGTTGGCGGAGTGCCTGAACTTCCGGCTGGCGACCATCACGCTGCTGCGCAAGGGCGGCGACGATATCCTGATCGAGGCCGCGCACGGGCTGACCCGTGCGCAGGCCGAGATGGGCCGTTACAAGTTGGGCGAAGGGGTGACCGGTAAGGTGGTTCTTTCCGGTGAGCCGATGATCATCCCCCGCACAAGCGACTCGCCGATTTTCCTGAACCGCACGCAGCAGGGCAAGGATCCCGACACAGCCTTCATCTGCGTGCCGATCAAGGAGAAGCAGGAGGTGGTGGGCGCGTTGAGTGTTTACCGTCCCTCAGCCGAAGACGAGCAGTTGAAAGAAGACGCGACGATTCTCGGCATCGTGGCTTCGATGGTCGCCCGTGCAGCCCTGTTGCGACGCGATGTGATGGAGCAGCAGGAGACCCTCAAAGAGGAAAACCGCCTGCTGCGAGCCGAACTGACGCGCCGTTATCACCCGGACAACATCGTGGGCAACTCGCGTGAGATGCAAGGCGTTTACGACCAGATTTCCCAGGTGGCGAAGAGCCAGGCAACCGTTTTGATCAACGGCGAGACCGGCACCGGCAAGGAGCTGGTCGCCCACGCGATCCACTACGCCAGTAAACGGGCGAGTGAGCCGTTTGTGCGCGTGCATTGCGCCGCGTTGCCCGAGAGCCTGATCGAGAGCGAACTGTTCGGACACGTAAAAGGCGCTTTCACCGGTGCCGTTTCGGATCGCAAAGGACGGTTCGAATTGGCGGACGGAGGCACGATCTTTCTCGACGAAATCGGCGAGATACCGCTTTCGATACAGGCTAAACTGCTGCGTGTGCTGCAAGAGCGCGAGTTCGAGCGTGTCGGCGGCATCAAGACCATCAAGGTCAACGTCCGCATTATCGCTGCGACGCATCGCGATCTGCCGAGTATGGTTGAGAAGGCGCTCTTCCGTGAAGATCTCTACTACCGGCTTAGCGTGTTCCCGATTTTCGTGCCGCCGCTGGTCAAGCGCAAGGCTGACATCATTCTGCTGGCCGACCACTTTATGGCCAAATATGCGGAGGAGAACGGCAAGAAGGTCAACAAATTCTCCAACGAAGCGCTGGATCTGCTGATGCGCCACCGCTGGCCGGGTAACGTCCGCGAACTTGAGAACTGCATCGAACGTGCCGTTTTGTTGGCCGATGGCGAGGTGATTCGCCCGGAGGTCCTGCCGTCGACGATTCAGATTCCGGGTGAGTCGGATAAGCCGGACTCAGGGGTTCGCCCCCTGTTGGTCGACGGCGCTTCGCTGAGCGACATGATCGAAGGATACGAAAAGACAATCCTTACGGAAGCTCTGAAAATCAGCCATGGCAACATTGCAGCCGCCGCGCGTCAACTGCTCTCCACGCCGCGCATCGTGAGTTACAAGGCCAAGCAGTACGGCTTGGCCGTGTCGTAGGACCTTTACGAAACCGGCGAGAACTGGTCTTTTCCCACGCCGCACTCGGGACAACACCAGTCCTCCGGCAGATCCTCGAACGACGTGCCCGCCGCGATGCCGGCGGAAGAATCGCCCTCTGCTGGATCGTACACATAACCGCACACGTTACAAACAAACTTCTGCATGAACATTCTCCTTTGTGACTCTAGAGGCTCTTGCCCCCCCGATAGCGAGGCGCGTACGCGGAAAGCCCGCGCCACCCAGGTGGCCGTGGCCTCCAGACGCGGAAGGTTTTACAAGAGCCGCACTAGTAAACCCGCTTTTTGAGAATTGGTCAACTTGAAAAGGAAGATACTATTTTAACTTGCTGCCTTTTTGATTTTTTTCGCTTTTGGGCAGGAATGAGATGATGACCGCGCCGATGAGTGCCATGGCAATGAGCACGGAAAAACCGACGGTGTAGCTCTTGGTTTCCGCATCGTAAAGTACGCCTACCAGCATGGGGAAAGTCGATTCGGCCACGCCGTCCGCGATCAGGATGAGGCCCATGATGCGGCCCAGCGCACGCACGCCGAAGAGGTCGCCCGCCATCAGGGGGATGATCATGTAGTCGCCGCCGAAGCCGACCCCGAAAATCGCGGCGAAGAGGTAGATCCGGCCCGGGAAGTCCGGCACAAGCAAGAGCGGGATTGCGGAGGCCACGAGCAGGTAGATCAGAAGCATGACGTGCTTGCGGTTCATGCAGTCGGCCAGGAAGCCCATCAGCACCCGCCCAGCTAAACTCGAGAAGAGTACGAGAGACATGACTTGGGCTGCGCCAGCCTGCGTGTAGTGCAGGTCACGAAGGTAGAGCTTCAGGTGCTGTACGACCCCGCCAATCGCACCGATGGAGCACATGCTGCCCAGGGCCAGCAGGTAGAAGTAGGGATTGCGGAGAATATCCTGGATCGGCACCAGCACGGGTGTGTGTTTCGGCGTGGAAGGCGCGGCGGTCTGCACCTTCAGCAACAGCGGCAGCGGCACGGCGACGAGCACGATAATGACGCCCAAGGCGCACAGGGCATGATGCCAGCCGAAATGTTTTTCAAGACCTGCCGCGACTAGCGGTACCAACGCGCCGCCAGCCCCGATGCCGAGGTAGGCGATGCCCATGGCTTTTCCCCGGTTCTGCTCGAACGTTCGCGAGATCAGCACTTGGCAGGGCAGGGGGCCGCCGCAGACGTAGCCGAGGGCATTGAAGCCGTAGAAGAGGTAGAAAAGCGGCAGCGAATCCGCGAAGCTCAGTCCGACCAGGGCCACGCCGACCATCAGTGCGCCGGTGACCATCAGCCGCTGCGGCCCGTAACGATCAATCAGCCACCCGGCCACGAAGCCGAAGAGGGGGGCGATCAGCAGTTTGCCCAAGGCATTTCCGGAGGTGACCACGGCGCGTGACCAGCCGTACTCCTTGGTCATGAAGTCATAGAAGAACGGGAGGCCGTACAAGGCGAAGCCGACGATTCCGAAAAGCGAGAGAAAGGCCATCGCAACGACCAACGTCTGCGACCCTCGCAAAGCCTGAATTCCCTCCGCCTGCTCACGCTTCTCGACTGACATGGATACCCCCTAAAATAAGCGGCGTGAATAATCGTGAATAGGGAAGAGAATGCCAAAGCGCGATTGGCGGAGCAAGAGGAAAGGAGACAGCCCAATCAGAATTGCTGACCCCAAGGCTAAGATTATGATTATTTTTCGTCTGGTCACGCGCGGGCAGGGCACGTACACTCGCCCTCATTCGGAAAGAACCTGACGGGAGCGAAGATGCAGTATACGGAACGATTGTTTCGGCCTCCGGCTGAGGCGGGGAGCCTGATCTTTCAAGTGGCGCTGGGGTGCCCGCACAACACCTGCCGCTTTTGCGCGATGTATAAGGGCGTGCCGTACCGCGTGCGGGCACAGGAAGAGGTGTTCGCCGAGTTCGAGCGCGCGTCGCGGCGGCATCCCGGGGAGCGTCGCATCTTTCTGGCGGATGGCGATGTGCTGGCGCTCTCGTTCGAGCGCCTGCGCACGATGCTTGAAGCGCTGAACCGGTTCTTTCCGCATCTGGCGCGCGTGAACCTTTATGCCAACGGCAGCTCGATTCTGGCCAAGAGTGACGCCGAACTGGCGGCGTTGAGGACGCTCAAGCTCAACACGCTCTACGTCGGGCTCGAGAGCGGTGATGAAGAGTTACTCAAGAAAGTCGATAAGGGCGAGACGGCGGCGGGCATGTGCGCGGCGGTGCAACGGGCGCAGGCAGTGGGCCTCAAGTGTTCGGTGATGGTCCTGCTGGGGCTGGGCGGGCGCGACGGCTCGGCGAGTCACGCCGACACCACGGCCGCGCTCCTGAACCGCATG
>JBBRJN010000320.1:0-4354 GCA_038219365.1 Kiritimatiellia bacterium
CCACATCTCATTTGAGACCGCATGAACGGGTGCGAAGTACACGGTATATACGCTCTGACTCGCACTGGGCAGGGCAAGCTCCGCCACCTGCTTCGCGACGCTCACGCTCATGCGGTCGAGGAATTCTTCACTGGGGAATTCCGCCCTAAAGCGTTCTTTAAAAAAGCGTCTATAGAGCGCGTCGGTATCAAGTTCAAGACTGAAAAAGTCGCCCGCCTCGGAGGCGCTGCGGGGCTCGCGGCTGATGCGGACGACGCGGTAGCCCTTGCTTTTGACGTCAAGCTTGAGCTCGGGAATACGATAGTCGGTTTTTTTCAGGGTGACGGTCACGCCGACAGCGGGAAAGACGGCTTCCATGAAGCGGCTGTTGTCGTTCTCATCGGTCACGACCTGCAGGCGGCGGAGCCAGAACTGCCGCTGCAACGCAAGATCACGTCGCCGGAAGTCGCTCTCATCGAGATCCCAGCGGTAGAGGTAGTGGACGAGTTGAAAGAAACCGTCATCACCACCGAGTTCGGCAAAAAGGGAGGCCGCCTCTTTCTGATCCTGATGCGCGTGCACGATCTCGGAGAGGCCGAGCTTGACGTCCTTGTGAGGCATCAGGCGACACCCCGTTAAAACAAAGACCGCAACAAGCGCTTGGGCTGGAAGACTGAAACGTTTTTTCATTGTACGGTGCATTCTACTTGGGGATCGTGACGAGGGGTGCGCCGGATTCAGGCGGCTTAGCGGGTTCCGAAGACCGCCACTCCAGTGTGAAAAAGCGGTTGCCGCCCAACCTTCCGCCCTGGCGGTCAGGGATTCGCACAAAGTCTCCGCCGGGGTGGTAGCAATCCTGATCGGTCATCCACGAGTAGGCTCGCCCCGTGACCTTTTTTGGCGGGACTCGTGCGATGTTCTCAAAACGATCAGGGGCGGGCGGCGTACCGGCGACATACTCACTTGAAAGGGCTTGGGCGTAATTGAGCAGGCGGGCAAAGCGCCCCGGCTCGCCTTCGCTCGCAATGCGCACCAGATTGGCGATCCGTGTGCTGACGCGCGGAGCCATGGTCGGCTTGCCTTTTTTGTCGCGGTAGAAGCCTTCCATTTGACCGCGAGAGCCACCGGCCGTGAGGATGTCGATCACCTCGCTGGAGCGCGTGTCGGCGATCTCCTCGCGCGTGTAGCCAGGAGGGATTCGGTTGCGGCGGGCTTCGATGACGAGCAAAAGCGCACGCATGGTCGACTTGGAGTCCTCTTCGCTGACATAGCCACGCTCACCGGGAAAAGGGGTTTCGTTAATCAGCAGCCGGGCAACATAGCCAGCGGGTTCCGAGACAGGCACAAGCACGACGTTGGGCGCGGCCATGCCTGACCGCGTCCACAGCACGAGACAGAAGATCATGTACGCTATTTTCATAACGAGTTTCCGTCGGCTAGGTAAGCGATACAGTTTAACCAGAATCGGGCCAAATGGGTACCGTTTTTCTCCCCCATTGAAGGATTTCCAGCATTAGCGGTTCTGAAATCCCGTAAATCCTGTAATCTTGGCTAAAACGCTGAAGTTGTTGACGAGAAAGAGGAAAATGATCGAACGGTTCGGATGCGCGCAGCTCTCGTTGCGTCATGCGGCTCAACCACCGTTTTTATTCGTCGCCGCGCATGGCTTCGGGTGGCAGTGAGGCACTGGGGCAGAGCGCCGCCGCACGTTGGAGATAGTCGCGCACCTGCCGCTCTCTCATGTCTACCGGGCGCGTATCACCGGGCAACGAAATCCGTGCGGCGGCGGCGGCGTAGACGAAATTGCCTGCACGCAGCGCCGCGAGCAATTGCTCCGGAGGCGTGGTCCCGAGTTCGACGGAGGGATAGACCGGCTGCAGGGCACGCTTGCCGATCCACTCAAGCAGCGGGAACCCGAAGAGCCGCTCTTTGCCGCACGGCTGGCGCGGCCCGAGGTAAGCAAACAGCGGACGGTCATCCGTCGTGATCGGGAACTCCGAAAACCCCGGCTCAACCGAGCGCAGGTCCGCAACGAACAAGAGCCGCGCGGTCGCCGCCGAACGAAAAAAAGGCGAGCGTCCATCCATCGCTTTCAGCCGCTCTTCAAAGTTCTCGCCGGACAACGGGATCGGAGCATTTGAGCCGACCAAACCGAGCACAGGCTGCAGCGGGTCCATGTTCGCGCGGACCAGGATGGCATAAGGGAACACCTCCGTAAACGTCCGGATCACGATGCCCGCCGTTTGCGGCGTTTGCTGATAACACGGCAGCCAGAGGCAGAAGACCCCGCCCGGATTCAGCCGCATGCGCGAGGTTTGGAAGAACTCGCGCGAGTAGAGGTTTGCCGTGCCGTCCTCCGACGGGAAGAATAAATCGCAGATGACGGCATCAAAAGTCCCCGGCAAGCGAGCGAGAACCACGCGCCCGTCGCCCGTGTGAACGTGGGATCGTGGATCCTTAAAAAGCGCCGCGTTCCATTCGCCAAAATGTGCCCTTGCGGCCGCCACCACTTCGGGAACGAGTTCCACAGCGTGCAGCTCCTTGAGGGGAAAATCCAAGGCCGCCGCCGCCGATATCCCCGCGGCCATGCCGATCGTGACCACGCGGTCAGGCTGGCGGCAGAGCAGCAGCGGAATCCAGCTCTGATGGCGCTGCGAAGCGAGTGCGCGCCGCGTCCCGCTGAGGCGCTGCCGACTGTTGAGCAGAATCTGGCGCGATCCGCTCTTCTTATTCTCCACCACGGACACGGGCCCATACGCACCCGCAGAGGCGGCCACCACCCGCTCGTCGGAAGCGAGGCCCAAGACCGGTTCTTTGCGAAGGGTCTGCGATAAGCCGATTGCCACCACAACCGCCAGACACGCAAGTCTCCAGGGTGTGCGTTTTTGCAACCGCGTGAAGGCCACGCCTGCGACTCCCACATACCCCCACGCGATCAGGACCGTTGCGTGGAAGAGACCGACCAGCGGCAGGAAGAGAAACAGAGCCAGCGCCGTGCCGGCGGCCGCACCCAGTTTGTTCACCGCCAGCGCAAGGCCGAGCACACGGCCCTGACTCGAAGAGCGGGTGCTGACCAGTTCCCACGCCACGGGGAACACGCCGCCCAGACAAAACGTCAGCGGCACCAGTACCAAGCCGCACCCGAGCAGCGCCTGCGCGAACATCCCTGCTGGTGTGGCCGCCGTCAGCAGAACATCCCGCCCGCACAACCACGTTCCCAAACCTGGCAACGCAAAGAGCAGGAGCCCGCCCGCCCCGGCGAACAGCGCCAGCAGCCCAGACGACGGAAACCCCCTGCGCCGCAGCGCCGCGGCGGTCAGGCCGCCCGCGCCCAGCCCGCACAGAAAGGTCGCCAACACGCCGCACACCGCATAAATTGAGCCTTCCAGCACCTGCCGCACCCAGACGATGAGTAACGTTTGCGCCGCCAGCGACAGGAGGCCCGAAGCCGCCAACACTGCCCACCCCAGCCAGCCGGGAAGCGTCTGTCCATCCTCCCCGCGCCGGACCGGCGGTGGGGCCGTGGGCACCGCCGCTGCGGCGATGCGCCAGGCCAGCACGCCGCCCGCGAGCTGTGCGACAGCCGCCACGGCGAAGGCCCCCGTGACGCCCAGCTTATACGGCAGCCAAACGCCGCCAGCCGCCACGCCGAGCGCGGCACCGAGCAGATTCATGCCATAGAAGCTTCCGCCGGTTGACGTGCGGTGTTGCGCGTCCTCGACAAAGGTCTCCGCCAGCCCCGGGAAAGACGCGCCTGAAAAAAAAGAGGGCAGGCCGACCAGCAGGGCCGTGGCCGCGACCTGCCCGCCCCAGCCTTCGGGCAGAACGCCTCCCTGTGTCCACAGCCAGCGGTTCAGGGCGAACATCGCCAAGGCCGTCACCGCTGACGCGACCTCGCAGCGTCCGTAGAATAACAAGGCGTGCCGATGTCCTGCCACCAGCCGCGCGCCCGCCAGATTCCCCAGTGCGGCGGCCGCGAAAAAAACCGCGATGACCAAGGTTGAGGCGACGGCGGTAGTGCCCGCGCGCAACGCGATCTCGCGCATCCAAACCGTTTCCAGCGTCAGTAAAGAAAAGCCCGACAGCGCCCATAAGAGGGTCAGCATGAGCGCACGTTTACGGGTGGCGGTATGCAACATGCGGACATGATACCAATGCCCGAACGTTCCCGAAACCCAATTCGCCGCTGGCGCAGCAACTCTCATATCAGACGTCCTAGCGCGGGAGGAGCCCGCAACCCAAAAACACTCAACGCTCAAATCGGAAAGGAAAACGGCGGGGTGTTAGGTGTTGGTGTACCGGCTTCAGCCGGCGGTCCGGCCCGTACGCTGCGCTCCCGGGCGTGGACGTCCCTCCGTACGGGCATGGTCCGGGC
>JBBRJN010000321.1:0-4348 GCA_038219365.1 Kiritimatiellia bacterium
TTGAACAGCGTGCGGTCGTAGACCGGGCAGTTGAGGTCGTTGGTCGTCGCGAACGTAAACCCGGACCCCTCGGCGTCCGCCCAAGCGGTTACGTTCGAACCGTCACTCAGGGTGGTCAACGTGTTGGTCCGCGAGGCGTCCAGCCGGTAAACGATCCCGGTGGCGGACACAACGCTTGAGGCCAGCGTGAGCGTGCCGGCCTCGACGGTGATCGGCCCCGTGAAGGTATTCGGCCCCGCCAGAATGACGCGTCCACTCCCGATCTTGGTCACCGCCACGTTCCCCGTGATGGTCCCTGCGTACAGGCTGTCGGCATTCAGCCCGCCCACCGCCAAAACGGAGCGGCTCGGGTTTCCGTTGCCGATGCTGCCCGCCCCCTTGAGGGTGGAGAGCTGTACAGACGAAGCGTTCAGCTCCACGGAAGCGCCGTTCTGGATGCTCAGCGCGTTATTAAGCGGCAATCTCGATGTGCCCAATTGGGGTGCCGCAACCGTTCCGAGCCATTTCGCCATCAGGTAGGCCTCGATCTCCCGACGCTCGCAATCATCGAGCCGCCGGTCGTAAACCAGAATTTCAGCAATATCGCCCTTGAAGACACGCCGCTGTGTCGTATTCCCCCAGTAATCGCCGATCGCCGTCGTCCAGTCTTGGGGACTGCCTGCAATCGCCGTCATCAGCACCGTCTGGCTAACCGTGAACGCATTGCCAAAAACGCCGTTCATGTAAATCAGGCCTGTCGACGCGAAATCGTTGCCGTTACCAATATATTGCACAGTGGTCGAATTGACACGGATACCTGTGTCTTGCTCTGATCGGCCCCACAAACCGCCGATGCTGTTGCCACTTGCCGGCGAGATGACCGCAAAGACCGACTGCACACGGACCGTGCGGCTTGCGGCAAGGCGACAGATTATCGTATCGCGCGTGAAGCGTAAGCCACCCCGGCCGCCGAAGAGCGCGGCATCATAGACCGGACATTTTTCAGTCTTGTTGGTGGTGAAAACGATTCCCGAACCGTTCGCGTCTGCCCAGGCCACAACATTTGATGGACCGTCAAGTTGAAGCGTGGAAAGCGCGTTCGTCGACGCGTCGAGCCGGTAAACCAACCCGTCCAACAAGCGCGGCGACAAGACCAAGGTGCCGACTTCGACCGAGGTATCCCCGGCGTACGTGTTCGTCGAACTCAGAACCAGTCGGCCAGCGCCGATCTTGCGTAAGCCGCCACCCGCGGCAGGACCGGTTTCATCATGTAGGAGAGAGGCTGAAACCGCCATTTGCGAATTGGCGATCGCGTCGACGATTAAGCCGCCGGTAGAGATCTTCACCTGCGGAACATTATACAGGTAGCCCATCGTGGCACCTGTCCGGTTGCGGAGAGTTCCGCCCGCGACGCTCATCGTAATGTTTGTCGGGGTGTCCGAGAAAACTCGTTCCAGGTCCAAGGCTCCGCCGCTTTTAACCTGGATATCGGTGCTGCCGCCTTCAAAAGCCCGAAGCTGCGACGCTAAGATAAGCGCCGAGCCGCCCGTGCCGCCGACCGACAGCGCCGAGGCCGCTCCGCACAGACCCATATCCACGAAGGCCGGGTTTCCGCTCGAGACGACGTTCACAATACCGCTGGACATGTTCAATGCGGCCGTGTTACCGCTGTTTCGGCCGATAACAAACGGTGCGCGGGTGTCGACCTTCGCTGAAGATGTCGTCAGATTAACCGTTCCCGAGACGAGGTCCAACATGGCCAAGCTGCCTGCTGACACGTCGTCGTTGGTCACCGCCACAGCGCCGGCGAGAATGCGCACGGCATTCGTGCCCATGCCCACAACGCTGTCCGACCAGTAGGCGGGGTCGTTCCAATATCCCGAGCCGCCCGTCCACACAGCCCTGTTGGCACCTTGATAGGACAAGGCGTCAACGAGGTAGTTGTTGCGCACATCCTGCTCTGAAAGCGTGCCCGTGTGGATGCGCACCCGCGAAAGGGCACCGGCGAAAAAATTCGTGTATTCGGCTGTGCCATACAGCAACACGCCGCCAAGCGCAAGCGGCTTGTTGGCTTCCAGATTGACGTTGCCAGCGCCGAAAAGCGAACTGTAGTTGCCATCCACATAGAGAATTTCCGTGCCAAACGAGGAACGGGTGGCGACTATATGATGCCATGTGCCCGCAGGCGGAACACCATACCCGAAATTGATGGTGGAAGCTTTATGGTCAACCACGCTATTCCCCGAATCATAGCGGAGCATCAGAGAGGTTTCATCATAAATGCTTGCCCCTTGATTTTGCGTCCACGAAAGATAAATGGACTTGGGCGCGGGCAAAACAGGCACCCACACCCACGACTCGACCGACCAGGTGCTCTTACCTATGATCGACGCGGGCGCGGCGATGTTTGTCAGGACGCTCTGTGCGGTACCTCCAAACCTCACGGCCTTTTTACCGAGAAGGCTGTTGGTGAAAGTCGGCCCTGAGCTTCCCGACAGAGGCGCGAAGATGCCGCCCAGCGTTCCGGCATTCGGCCACTGCGCGATGGCGTCACCGTCCCCAGCCGTCACCGCGTCTGCGGAAAGATCGATCAGCAGCGTCCCCGCCGTCCGCAGCTCTTGCGTCATGCCCGAAAGCGCACACATCACCACGACCATGCCCAGCATGCTTTTTTTCATATCACTTGTATCTCCTAGCGCGAACCGGAACGACCCGCACGCCGCTTTGACCTGACCTCGAAAATTCCAACACCCATGTTGGGTTGTATGATACGAGGGGGGGGGATGAAGAGTCAACCGCGATTTTACTAAACCTGTTTCGGGCAGAGATCAGGACGGTGTTTCTGAATTTCGGCCACAACCGCAGGAACCCCACTGAAATGCCACCCGTCGAGCTTTCGACGTTCGCCGGATTTGAATGTAAGCGTTGCGATCCCCTTCTCCTCCCAGTTCGACCAGTTGATCAGCGCGAGGTCTTCATAGATAAAGCGGTGACCGCCAAAGCCACTTCCGAAAAGCCCGGCTTCGTCGGCATAAAACCGTTTCCTCGCCTTTAGGCCCACTGAAGCAAGCGCAAACAATCCCAATACGCAGGTAAGTGCAGCTTGTACAAATTGAGTCTTTAAGTCGTGTTGCGAATAAACCGGCTTCGCAAACAGCGCATGAATCTGCTGGGCTTGCGCCGTGTACGCGGCAACCCGGTCAGGTGCGGAGTTCGGGACTTTCAGCTCTCCCAGTTTTTTGATGAGTTTAGCGGGAGTCTTCATCCCTCTTTCCGAAAACGCTGCCACGAGCGGCGAACAGCCGCTCTCTCCACGCTCAACCCACGCCTCGGCCGTAAGATTGGCCGACATAAGCGCAGGACGAGTCTGCTCCAAATTCTGATTGTGACGCGGCCAAGCGGCCATGCCGTCGTACAGCGACCACACGCACATGCCAGCCATCATTGCGCCAATGCCCAAAATCCGTACCGCATACTCTCGATTCAGCTTCGCCTCTGCCATTTCATTTCCTCCGACCCTGACACGATTCCGTGGACACACTCCTTGCGTTGTCCCACAACCTTTTACCAAAAGCCGTACTGTCTCGAAAAAATCACGTAGGCGCCCAGCAGAAAGTTCGTCGTTCCGTGCGCCAAAGCCGCCACCCAGATGTTGCCGGTGCGTACCGCCAGCCAGCCGTACACGGCACCCGCAAGCATTCCCGCGAACCAGCGGTCATGCTCCAGACCAAACACTCCGACAACGGTCCAGAAGGCCTGCGCATCAAACGCGGTCAGAGGCACGGTCCAAAACGCCCCTTTTCTGAGCCACCGATAAAAAAAACCGCGAAAGAAAAACTCCTCGATCACCGCGATCACACACGCGGAGCCCGCCAGTTTTATGAGCGTCAAAAGCCATCCGGCCTCCTCGGGCGAATAGGCCAGCGAACAATGACCCGGCGGCAACGCCGGAAAATAGGCAGGATCAAAATAGTCCGGGGTCGTCCCTGGCATCATGATCAGCCAGCGGTGATAAAACTCTTGAAAGCCCGGCATGGCCCGGCCGACCCAAGGCATTTCGGGCAGAATCCACACCACCGTCACAACCAGCCCCGCCCCTAACGCCAAGGGTATGTCCCGCCTCCTGAGTCCCGCATACACCCGCCAGGGCTTCAGCCAAACAAAGAGCCCGGCACACACGACTGACTTGGCCGCATAACTCCACGGATAGAAACCGCGCGGACAGAGTGCCATAGACTCTAGAGCCTGCAACAGCAGGATCACGCCTATCCACACCGCAAACGGCGCGACGTGTCCTGCAAATATTTTTTGATCGGCCTTAACCATCATGAACCCACTCATCAAGTCGCGAAGGAAAAACCTTGCCTAT
>JBBRJN010000322.1:0-4336 GCA_038219365.1 Kiritimatiellia bacterium
CGTGCGGCCCTTGCCGGGCGTCAGCGCGAACGCCATCGGGTACTCCTTCTGGTCCACCTTCGAGGTCGCTGTGGCGAGAACCTGAATCGGCGCACTGCCTTCAAGACAGGTGTAAAGCTCATCCTCCGTGTCAAAATCGGCGAGGCCTTTCGTGATCGGGTGGCTGGCGCCGCTGATCCGCACCTTGAACGGCCCGCGCGGGTCGTGCCCGCGCAGCTTCGGGTTCCAGACCCGACCCGCAATCACACCAAAATCCGGCGCAACCGTTTTTGTCGGCCAGTCGATGAACGCGCCGCAGGCGAAGTGCACGAGCACCAGCCCCTTTCCGCCCTCGACCGCGCGCTTCAGATTCGCCAGCGCGCCCTCAGGAGCGGGCACCTGATGGTTCTGGTAGTTCAGCACGATCACGTCATACGTGCTCAGCTCTGGCGCCGCGAGGGTGCGAGGGTCCTCCGTCACACTCACCTCGAGACGCTTATCCTCGCCGATCGCCGCAGCCACGACCGGCGCCGTCTCCTGCCACCTGTGGCCGGGATATTCCAGTCCCGTTACGACAAGCACCTTTTTCGGCGCGCCTGCGTTGGCCTTGACAACGGGAGGTTTGATCGCGTCGCCCGTTTGCAGCGGCGCCATGAGGCGCTTCTCTTCTCCCGCCGCCTCGCTCAGCCACACCTCGCCCAGCACCACGTTGCTGGCCGCTTCGCGGCGGAACTCGACCTGCACCCGACCGTCCTTGATGGCACCGACGGGGATGTCCGCGGTGACCGTCGCTGCAGCCTCCTGCTTTTCCTTCCAAGACGGCAGCGCCGTTTTCGTGACAGCCAGTTGTCCGCCAATCCAAACAGACTGCGCCCGCCCGTTGCCGTCATAATCCCACCATGAGAAACCGAGCTGATACGCGCAGCCTTTTTTCAGGCCCATCGCCTCCACGATCAATTTGTCGCCAGCGAAGGCGACCGTTCCCTCCGGCTGTTCGGCATAACTCCAGGGCTTGCCGTTCACCACGCGCAGGCGCACGCCCTCCTTGCCCGTAGCCTCCATCATTGGCCCGCAGTCCAGATAGGCCAGGGCGGAGTAACGTGTCCACAACGAGGCGAGCCGGCCGAGCGCACGCGCCGCCAGCGTCTTGTGCACCGTGCTCGCGGCAGGGTCGTCCACGATCTTCTTTAGGTCAGGCACGGCTGCCGGATCCGGCCACTCGACCAGCGCGCGCACCGCCGCATCGCGCACGGAGGAGTCGAGCGCGGCTAGCCGAGCGCGCACCGGCGCCAGCGCATCATCGCCTCCCAGCGGAGACAGCACGCGCAGAACAGCGGCCTGGACCGCTGCGGGGCACTGCGGCTCACGTAATCGCGCCTGCAGGGGCTCTAGCCGCTCCTGCCGCTCTTTCATGCGCCGCCCCATGCTCTTCACAGCGCCCTCGACTGCGTCGCCGTCGGCGCCGCCGAGCAGCGCCACAAGCTGCGGATAAGCGCAGCCGTCACCGCTCCGGCCCAAAGTCTTCAGCGCCGCCGTGCGGACCTTCGCATCCGCATCGCTCGCAGCCCGCACCAGCGCCGGCGTCAGGTTATCGAGTCCGCGTGCGACCGCCGCATTCATCAGAGTGACGCGGGCGTCAGCCGATCCCGCCTCTATGCTTTTGCGGATCGCGGCGTCCACTCCAGGCCCCGCCAGTTGCGTCAGGGCCTCTGCCGCACCCGCCTCGGCCAGGACCGCCACGCTGGAGGCGTCACCGACTGCGCCGAGCGCCCGTAGCGCGGCGGCCCGCACGTCTTCATCGGCGCTCTTCGAAAGCTGTGCGGCAACATCGCGGACGGCTATGACTTTGCGCAGAGCCAAGATGTCCAAGGCCAGCGACTGCCACGGCGCATCCAGCCCGGGCACCTCGCGCACCAGCGCGACACCGTCCAGTTGCCCGAGCTGTTGGATGGCCGTCGCTACCACGGTCGGATCGGCATCGCGAAGCGCCTTGAGGCAGACAGGCACGGCCTTTGCGGGATAAAGGTATGAGAGGGAGGACAATCCGGCGACACGCGTGGCGGCTTTCGCGCCGGCGGCTTCCGCGAGGCAGAGCGCCTCGGATGGCGCGGGCGCGGACGCAACGGCATGGTCGCCGAGCGCGATGCCGGCATCCTGTTTAACCAGGGGGTCCGCCAGCAGAATTTTCAACGCAGGGCGCTCCGCCTCACCGATCACTTTCGCCAAGTGCTGGCCGAGCACCGTGCGAACCGCGGGCGTCGTGTCAGGTGCGACCAGCGCTTCAGCCAGCAGCTTCGCCAACTGCTGACGCTGCTCCGCATCGCCCGCTGCGCGGGGAACGAATTGTTCCAGCAGGTAAAAGGGCTGGCGCGGCTGTATGCCGTCGCTGGTCCGCACGAGCCTCACGGCCTCGCGGACGTCTTCCGGCAGCGGTGCGGCCTGCACGATGCCTGCAGCGACAACCAGAAAGAGAAAAAAAGGTGCCTGAGTGCTTGTTTTCACGTCCAATCTCCTTACACGTGCCACGGCTGGCGTAGCGTACGCGTCAGCATCCGGTTGGCATACTCGTCGTTTGTGAACCGCTCTTTACTCCAATCCCAGGTCAACTTGCGGCCCGCGCGCGAAGCGATATCGGCTACGAGCGAGACCGTTGTGGCTGCATGGCAGACCTCGACAGATGCGACCGGATCGCGCCGGCTTCGTATGCACTGCAGGAAGTTCTCCATGTGGTTGTTGGAGAGATAGAGGTGCTCCTCAGACGGCTTGATGAGCACCTCGAGCAGCGATGCTGAGGATGCCTTAATCTCGCCGCGCGTCACATGGACCCACCCCTTATCGCCCTCGAAGCGGACGCCGTGGCCAACGGGCGAGCTCGCGTCGTCATAGAACTTCAAGCGCAGGCCATCGGGCGTCGTGAGGTTCACCTTCCAGCCGAAGGACACGTCCGCGTCGCCTTCCGGCATAAACTCAGCTGTGCCCTCGACCTCGAGCGTCGAGGCCTCAAATTTCGGCGCGCCCCAGAGCGCAATGTCCAAATGATGCACCCCCCAGCTCTGGATCCAGCCGGCGCAATAGTCGGTCAGGAAGTACCAGTTGTAGTTGCACAGATTCTCGCGGTACGGCTTATAAGCCGCAGGGCCCAGCCAAAGGTCATAGTTCAAGGTGGACGGAACCGGAGAGAGCGGCATTTTGAGCATACGCCGACCGCTCGGCACTGCGGCGGTGACGGTGTGCAGTTTACCGAGATATCCGTTACGAGCCAGCTCGCACGCGAAGCGGAAGCGGGGGTCCGAGCGCTGCTGCGTGCCGGCCTGAAGCACGCGGCCCGTGCGCCTGACCGTATCGCAGACGGCGCGGCCTTCAGCAACGGTCAAAGATAAGGCTTTTTCGCAGTAGACGTCTTTTCCAGCCTTCATTGCCTCGATCGCCATGATGGCATGCCAGTTCTCCGGCGCGGCAACAGTGATCGCATCGACATCTGGCCGCGCCAAGATCTCGCGAAAATCCTGCGTGGCGATACACTCCGATGATCCTACCTTATCGTGGAACTTGGCGCACACCTGCTGCGCCTGATCGCCGCGCACATCGCACATCGCCAAGATCTGGGCCTCCTTAAAAGCCGAGAGCGCAGAAAGATGATAGTTTCCCCGGTCCCCCAAGCCGATGACGCCCACGCCGATCCGGTTGCTGGGAGCGACCGCGCCGTCACGCCCCAAGGCCCGAGCCGGAATGATGTAAGGCATGGCAAGCGCCGAGGCGGCTACCGTAACGAATTGCCTGCGTGAGAACTGTATGTTCATCGTTCACTCCCCTTTGCACGTGTGAAACGTGGCACGGGTATGTTACCCGTGCCGCAATTAAGTCCCCTGAAGCTTCTTTCGCTGCACAGCCTGATTAGCCCCGTGCTGAAAGACCCCCATCAGCCCCTCCACGATGGCTCTCCGCTCTGCAGGCTTGGCGATATGCGGCTCGAAGCCGGCTCGAAGCTTGAGCCCCTCCATCGCCTCGAGCATCAGATCCACATCGCGACGCGCATCACCTTTGACGAGGCTGCCGTCTCGCTGCGCAGCGGTGACAAGGTCGACATAAAACGCACGCACGGCGTCATAAAAAAGAGACCAGCTGCTGCGGACCTCTGCATCCTCTTGCATCAGCATGAAAATACCGGTCGTGAACAACCGGTTGCGCGTGTCGATCACGCAGGATTTCACGCTGAACGTCAGAGCGAGATGCAGCCGCTCGTGCGCATCCAGCGACGGGGCAATGGCCTGCTGAACCTCCTGCTGCCACTGCCGGTAGTAGTGCTGGCAAGCCGCGAGGATCAGCTCCTTTTTGTTCTTGTAGTGCCAGTAGAGGC
>JBBRJN010000323.1:0-4296 GCA_038219365.1 Kiritimatiellia bacterium
TCGGGATATATTTTGATTTCATGATCACCGGGACCGTTTCAATCGCATTCGCGAGGTCGTCGAAAGGAACCAGCAGGATGATTACCTTTTTCGGCAGGGGAAGGAGCCGGAGAATGGCCTTGGTGACAAACCCCAAGGTTCCTTCTGAGCCGACGATCAGGTCTTTCAGGCTGTAGCCGGCGCTGTTTTTGACGACCTTGCCGCCGATGTCGATGATCTCGCCGGAGGCCAGCACCACTTCGAGGCCCCGCACATAATCGCGGGTCACCCCGTACTTGACCGCCCTCATCCCGCCGGCGTTTGTGTTGATGTTGCCAGCGATGGAGGCGCTTTTCTCGCCGGGGTCGGGCGGATAGAATAGGTCGTGCTCTTCCACGAACTTGGAGATATCCATGAGCAGGACGCCCGGTTCGACGGTCAGGGTCAGGTTCTCTTCATCCAGTTCGAGAATCCGATTCATGCGTATTGTGCTGAGCATAATGCCGCCGTACAAGGCGATGGAGGCACCCACCAGACCTGTTCCTTGACCGCGAGGAGTGACCGGTATCAGGTGCGCATTGGCATAGCGCAGGATGGCGGCGACCTGCTCGGTCGAGGTGACCTCCACCAAGGCTTCCGGGAAACGGTGGAGCGCGCCCATTTCATCATGGCTGTAATCTTCGTGAATGGCTTCCCGCCCAAAGACGGCACCGGTGGGCGCGACGGCGGCTTTAAGGAAATCGAGGTCCGCCTCGGTCAGGCGGTTATAGGTCATGGCGTCAGGCATGGGTTAGGCTCCCTTTGAGGGTCTTCAACAAGGCAGGAAGAATCTCGCAGACATCACCCACCAGCGCGGTGTGGGCGACTTTGAAAATCGTCGCGTCAGGATCGCTGTTGATGGCCATGATCTGTTCCGCTCCGCGCATGCCCGCAACGAACTGGATCGAACCTGAGACGCCGCAGGTGATGATGAGCTTGGGCTTAACCGTTCTTCCGCTCAAGCCGATTTGGCGGCGAGGCTCCAGCCAGCCGGCCTCGATGACCGGGCGCGTGCCGCCCACCATGCCTCCCAAGCGCTGCGCTAGCTCTTCCAACCAAACCAAATTTTCGCGTCGCTGGAGGCCTTGACCCGCCACCACGAGAACATCGGAGTCTTCAATGTTCCGCACGGGTTCCTTGCGATGGGTGGACAACGTTTCGATCCGTGATTTGAGCATCGCGTCTGTGAGGTTGATCGAGAGAATTTTGCCTTCGGACTCAGCACGTTTAACGGGGGCGGAAAAGATCTTATACCGGACCGTGGCGAATTGCGGACGGTGATTGGGGGTCCGGATATGGGCCATGATGTTTCCGCCGAAAGCTGGACGGATCTGGTCCAGATCGGTGTTGTCCTGAATATCGAGGCTGGTGCAGTCCGCCGTCAGGCCGGTACGGAACCGTGCGGCCGTACGAGGGGCGAGGGAGCGTCCGATGGACGTACCTCCCACCAAGACGACGGCGGGTCGACAACGCTTGACGAAGTCCTCGAATGCCGCCGTATAGGGCTCAATCGAGAAATTCACTAGGCGCGGGTGTTCGTAGAGATAAAGCTGGTCAATGCCATAGTGAAGCAGGGTTTCGGCTTGCGCCGCGAGGGCGTTTCCAATCAGCACGGCATAAACCGGATAACCGACTTTCGCGGCCAATTCACGGGCCTTGCCGACAAGCTCAAGCGACACCGGATGAATCTCCCCGTCGGTCTGATCGATGTAGACCGCAATACCCCGCCAGCTATTTTTATCGAGTGCATCCGCTTCGTTTTGGAGCAGTTCGAAAGCGCCTGGGGGGCCGTTCTTAATGCAGAGCTTGCACATGCGGCAGGCCGCCGTGATACTGGCGTGGTTATCCGCGACGACAATCGCACCAAAGGGACAGAGTTTTTCGAGGTCCTTCAGATCGGAGAGGAGCTCAGGGTGGATGATCATTTCAGCCATGGTAAGGGCTCTCTTTCAGCTAACGAATTTTTGATCGCGCAGGTGACGATAGAGCCGTTCCGCCAGTTCCACTCCTGAGCCCTCCCACACGTCATGCGTCACGGAATGGTCCGGCGGAAAAATCCGGACAACCTGCGTCGGCGATCCGTCGAGTCCGTAGTGCTGCGGGTTCGTATCCGGAAGGTCGTTCAGCGTGAGGGTCTTGATCGGGAGATGCCGGGTCGTTTTTTTCAGTTTAAAGGAGGGCAGCCGGGGCGTGTGGATGCCCTTGTTGACTGAAATCAGGCAGGGCACCTGCATGCGGATCGTTTCAACGGTGACGGGCAGGTCCATGTGCGCCGAGATTGAGTGGGGGGTGAAATCAAAAAGCGCGGTGACATTGGCGGCGTGCGGAAGGTCCAGGAATTCTGCGATCTCAGGACCCACCTGAGCGGTATCGCCGTCGGTGGTTTGCTGGCCGCACAGGATCAGCCCCAGATCGCCGATCGTGAGAATGGCCTGAGACAGCGTTTGGGCGGTTGCCAACACATCGGCCCCTGCAAAGCGGCGGTCGGAAATCAGCACCGCCTCATCGATGCCCATCATGAGCGCCTCGCGCAACGACTGTTCCGCTTGACGGGGCCCCATGGTCAGGGCAACCGTGGTGAGGTCCGGATGCTGTTCTTTGAGGCGGAGTGCGGTTTCCAGCGCATAAAGATCATAGGGGTTGATTTTTGATTCCACACCCTCTCGCTTGAGCACGCCGGTCTTCTCGTCGATCGCCACCTGGGTTGTGCCTGGAACCTGTTTGATGCAGACGATAATTTTCAAGTTAAACCTCCTGTCTTTCGCAAGGTTTCGCCACAATGACGGAAACGCCGTCCGGGATCACGACAAAACGCGCATCGGTTCCAGACGATGCGAGCGCCATCTGAATCGCCTCGGGAAGGGTTGCCGCATGTTGCATATGCATCTTCCGGATCAGGTGCGGATCGCACAGGTCGGTAACCAGAATTACCCGGTGTTTTGAAAGGATACGTGCGAGGATCTGATACTCCCACTGGTCCGGCGGGGTATTCTCCTGCGTGACTTCGAGCGCTTTTTTCAACAGCGCCTGCGGGCTCTCCGCGTTCGATAAGTCCCGGTAAAAGCCCTCTCCGCCATGCCCGTCGCTACAGCCCGCCACCATGATGATCGTGCCGCCTTCTTCGCAGCACGCTTCTGCGGCGGTCATTCCTTTTACGGCCTGATAAATGTTCTGGTCCAGCGGATACCCGCCGTTGCTGGTAATCACAATATCCGCCTTGAGGCCTTGCACCGTGACGGACTGCGCCATCTGTCGGCAGCCTTCGGCATGTGCCTTTTCCGGGTGACCGGCAAAGGCGGCGCGGATTGACTTGTCGGGATTCAGCGTCACATTAAGAATGAAAGCCAGCCGTGCCTGCTCGGCCGCGAACAGCATGTCGCGGTGAATGGGGTTGTGGTCTAGGCAGCCCGCCCGCGCATGAGGATCGGCGATAAAGGCTGAGCAGTGATTGGCCAAGACCGTCTGGCGTCCGGCGATGCCGGGAAGGACACTCTTGCGTCCGCCGGAAAAACCGGCGAAAAAATGGGGCTCGATGAAACCCTCCGCGAGCAGGAGCTCGGTGTCGAGCGCGTGGGTATTCAACCACAAGGCTCCGCCGGAAGGCAGCTGTCCCAGATGGCGAAGCGAGCAGCGATCCTCGCAATCGTGCAGAATAAAGGTTTCGCGGGCCACCACATCGTCACCGAACTTAGCGCACATTTCACTGGCGGTCGGAGCCCGGTGGCAACCGGTCGCCACCAGGATGCGGATCGCAATATCCGGATTGCCTTTGCGCAGCCGCGCGAGAAGGAGGGGCAGCGTAATCCGGCTCGGGACTGGGCGCGTGTGGTCGCTTGTGATCACGGTGGCTGTTTTTTTGCCGACGGCCAGTTCTTCCAGCCTTCGTGAGGCGATCGGCAAATCCAACGCCTGATCGACGCTCGTTTGCTGGGAGAGCAGGCTCGGGGATGAGGTGCCGCACCCGTGAGGATGTGACGGGCAGAGGATCGCCCGCAGTTGACGGGTGGGGATATCCGCGTCCATCGAGGACTGATGATAGGGGAGACGGATGTGGGTCATCATGGTAAGCGTCTAACGGGCTTCTGCTGGTTGCGTGTGATTCTGGTGTTTTGCAAAAAGAAAGCGTATTCTTTGGGGCGAAACGATAACTACGGGCTCACTTGGAGTCAAGTCCAAATAGGTTTTTGTCGGTATAAAGGCTTGAACGTTGGTATGAAGAAAGGGATTCTATGAACAAGGCATTGTCGGGCAAAACGGCGATTGTGACGGGAGCGAGTT
>JBBRJN010000324.1:0-4264 GCA_038219365.1 Kiritimatiellia bacterium
TGGACCATCTCAAAAAAATCAGCGCCCAGGGCGTTTGGACCCAGCCGTTGCACCATCAACAACATTATGCGTGTAAAAAACAGCCGGTTACGCAGTTCCTGCGCACGCGTGTTAGGACCCGCACCCAAACTGCCCGAGGTCTCCTGCGCCGCACCCCCACCCGGCCGGCTGCCGTCGGCAACTGCGCGGGCCACATGCAGCACCCCTGCCGGCCGCCCTTCCGCATCCAACACCGGCGTGACCGTGACCAGAAAAAAACCGCCCAGTCTCTCGGCCATGACTTCGGCTGTCTGCGCACGGCCCTCCCTCTCCATACAGGCATGGGGGCAGCCGGCGACCATGCCCATACTGCCATGCATCACCTCGAAACAGAAACGCCCGACGACCTCTTCGGGGGCGCAGCCCAGCGCCTGCGCTTGCGCCACATTGATGCGGACCACGCGACCCTCACGATCCAAGTACATGAGCGGATCCGGGTGGATGTCGAACAGGGTCTGCCACACGCTCGCCCCCGAGGCCATCTCCTGTGCGATGCGATGTCCGACGGCGTCCATGCTCACAACTCCTCCCTAGCGGCGAGGCCGACCGGCCGCTTCAGCCACCCCGCGAGCCCCACCAGCGCGGCCACGGAGTCCGCCTCCATTTTTGCCATGACCCGTGCCCGGTGGATCTTGACCGTCTTCTCGGCAATCCCCATTTTTTCGGCAATCATTTTGTTAAGCTTTCCGCGGGTCACCCCGTCGAACACCTCACGCTCACGCTGGCTCAGGCGTTTAAACCGCATTCGGATTTCGGCGTCCAACGCTTGACTCCGCTTCTGCTCATCCGACCGTTCAAGGGCCTCATTGACCGCCGCCAGCAGCTCGGCTTCATCAAAGGGTTTCGCTAAGAAACTTACGGCTCCGGCCTTCAGTGCCCGCACGCAGATCGGAATGTCGCCGTGGCCCGTCACAAAGATAATCGGCACATCATGTGAGGTTCCACACAGCTGATCTTGAAGTTCCGTTCCCGACATTTCCGGCATGTGGATATCCAGCACCAGACAGGCCGCTTCACACGGCTCAAGCGTGGTTGCGAGATAGGCCTTGGCGCTTTCGAAGGCAAGACATTCAAACCCTGAAGACTGTAGCAACCTGACGATGCCGCGACGGACCGCCGCATCGTCATCCACCACATAAACCAGAGCTTTTCTTAGGCGTTTTTCGTTCATGTCCATCCCGGCGCCTTCGTAGAAAGGTGCCGCGCTATTCGTGGCGCAGCGCTTCAATCGGATCGAGCGAGGCCGCGCGCAACGCAGGATAAAGGCCGAACACAATCCCGATGCCCACGCTGATGCCGAAAGCCAGCACCAAGCTGTACGGCTGCACCACGGTCGGCATCGCGGTGAAGGCGGTAATCAGCAAGGGGATGCTGACACCAACCACAAGCCCGACAAGTCCTCCGCCGATCGAGAGCACACAGGTGTTGATCAGGAATTGAACCACAATCCGGCTGCGCCGCGCACCGATCGCCCGCCGGATTCCGATCTCTTTCGTGCGCTCGGTCACGGAAGCCAGCATGATGTTCATGATGCCGATGCCCCCCACCAGCAAGCTGATGCCTGCGATCGCACCCAACACGATATTGTAGGTCCGCTTGGTGCGTTCGGCCTCGCGCAACAACGTTAACGGCACGTCGATGCGAAAATCCTTCTTTTTATGGAACCGCGCAAGCACCGCTTCAATCGCCTTGCTCCCCGGCTCAACCGCATCGGTATCTGCCATTTTGATAATGATCTCGCTCAACTCGACCTTCTCCCCTTCCATGCCGCCCGCGGAATACCGGATATTCGCCTCGCCAAACAGCTTGGTCCCGGTGGTGATCGGAATGTAAGCGTCTGCCTCGCTGTCCGGAGCGCGAACGGTTCCGCCTGTCTCGTTCTTGACGATGCCGACGACCTCAAACACGCCCGACGCGATCCGAATTCGTTGCCCGATCGTCTCTTCCGCCGCGAGCAACCGGCGAACCCCGTGTTCCGTGAGCACGCACACGTTGGCGCGCACCCGCAGGTCGTGCTCGACGAGCACGCGCCCGGCCAGCACTGGCCGCTGCACCACCTCAAACCAGTCAGGCTCCGTCTCCACCACCCGCATCTCGAGTTGCCGCTCGCCCAGCCGCGCATTGCGGCGCGTCATTCGCGCGGGGACGGTCAGCAAGACGCCTGGCACGGTCTCCTTGATGCGAGCCTCGTCCTCATACAACAACCCGTATACCGCCAGGCTGCCGCGCTGCGCTCCCGTGCTTCCGCTTTCCTCAGACGTCGGCTTAACCGACATCACCATGATGTTCTGGCTTCCGAGGCGTTTGATCGATTCCAGCGCCTGCTGGCTGGCACCCTCGCCCACCGCCAGCATGGCGATCACGCTGCCGACCCCAAACACCATACCCAGCATGGTCAGGAACGAGCGGGTCTTATGGCGCCACACATCGGACAAGCCCAGTTTGACAAACGGCCAGAAGTAAAGGATCTGGTTCACGCGTTGTCCTCCCGGATCGACAGGATTTTGCCATCCTTTAGAACGATACACGCCTTTGCGTAAGCGGCGATTTCCTGCTCGTGCGTCACCACGATCACGGTTTTGCCTTGGTCGTAAAGCTCCTGAAAAAGCGCCATGATCTGCTTGCTTGTCGCGCTGTCGAGGTTTCCTGTGGGCTCATCCGCCAAAAGAACCGCAGGGTCATTGGCCAGGGCGCGGGCCACTGCCACACGTTGCCGCTGGCCGCCGGAAAGCTCGGACGGCAGATGCCGCAACCGCTGCGACATGCCCACGCGCTCCGCCAGAGCTTCGGCCTTTTCCCTGCGCGCGGCCTGGTGCATCCCCAGATAAAGCAACGGCACCTCGATATTCTCGGCAACGGTCAGCTGCGGGATCAGATGGAAACTTTGAAATACAAAACCGAGGTTGCGCAAACGGTGATCGCTCAACTGGTTGTCATCCATCTCTGCCACGTTCTCGCCGTTCAGCCAGTACGCGCCCGACGTGGGACGATCAAGACACCCGAGGATATTGAGCATCGTGCTTTTACCGGAACCGCTCGGCCCCATAATCGCCCAGTACGATCCCTTGCGGATTGAAAAAGAGACGCCATCCAGCGCGCGCACCACCTCGTCACCCACGGTGTAGTGCCGCTTCGCGCCGTCGAACCGCACAACTTCGTCCGCCCGCGGAGGCGCGAACTCTGTTCCCTTCACGATCATGGCGTCTGGGGTGCTCCTTTTTTCGCCACGGGTTTCTTGGCGGACCTTTCCGGCGGCGCTTTCTGGACACCCTTCTTGGAGGGCTTCACCCCATTCGTCTCGTCGCCTTCTCTCGCAAACGATTTTCCTTTGAAATTTTCCTTCTGTTCCTTGACCGGCGGCGCAAGCATGACCTCTTCACCCTCTCGCACGCCCTCGATGATGTGAATCATACGGTTATTGTCCATCCCCACGCGAACAATCCGGGGCACCCACTCAGCATCGTCTTTAACATACACGCGAGGCACACCGTCTACCCGCACCACACACTGTACCGGCACGTACAAGGCCCGGTCGTAGGACTCTTTCACCAGTTCGACATCGCAACTCATGCCGGGCCGGATGGTCACGTTCTGAAAATCGCACTCAACCTCGCACTTGTAGAGCTTCAGGTCGGGATTCAACTGCGAACTCTGTCCGTCAGGGAGGATTCCGATCTTCACCAGACGTCCGTCGAACACGCGCCCGGGAAAGGCGTCGATCTTCACTCGCGCAGGCATCCCATTGTCAATCTTGTTCAGGCTGGCTTCGGGAATCATCACCTCCACCACCATGCCGGACTCGATCGGAATATAGATCAGCTCCTGCCGCTCGACCGCCGTGGAGCCTACCGCCAGCGGCTTCAGCCACCACTGCCGCCGCGCGATCAGCACGGTCGAGGTGTATAACACGATCCCATTCGTCGGCGCATAGATCTTGCTCTTCGATATCTGGAAGTTCAGTTCCGACAAGCGGTTGGTGGAGCGGTCGCGCTCACGGGACCGCGCACGTAACTCGGTTTCAACCTGCTTCAGCGTGGACTTGTTCTGCCACTCCGTGCGAACCATCGCGCGATCCGCTTTGCGAAGGGTACTGTCCAGCATCGCCCGCTGCTGCAAAACCATATAGTTGGTCAGCACATTCAGTTTGGTCTGGGCCATTTCGAAATCAAGCTGCTTACGTTGCAGGGCCAACTCATCGGCCTGAAGTTCCGTGCGGGTCAGGAAC
>JBBRJN010000325.1:0-4257 GCA_038219365.1 Kiritimatiellia bacterium
AGGGGTTGCCGATGGCGGCGCGCGCGATCATGATGGCGTCCACGCCGGTTTCGCGGAACATGCGCCAGGCGTCGTAGGTCGCGCGCACCCCCCCGTTGCCGATGATCGGGATCTTGGCGCGGCGCTTGACCTCGGCCAGCAGGTCGAGGTGGACGTCGCCGCCGTGGCCTTGCGAACTGAAGCGCCCGTGCAGGGCGAGCGCGTCCGCTCCGGCGGCTTCGGCGGCGGCGAGGATCTCGAAGATCATGACCTTCTCAGGGTGCGGGCCGAGGCGCGTCTTGACGGTGAGGGGCAGCTTCACGACGCGGCGCATGGCGGCGAGAATGTCGTGGATGCGCTGCGGGTCTTTGACCAGCGCCGCGCCCGCGCCGTTGGCGGTGATCTTGTGGACGGGGCAGCCCGCGTTGAGGTCGATCGCGGCGAAACGTCCGATCTGCTCGACCTTGGCGGCGGCTTCGGCCAGGGTGGCGGGGTCTGAACCGTAGAGGTGCGCGACAACCGGAGCTTCGTCGTCGAAGGTCTCCAGTAGGTACCAGGTCTTGTCCGAGGCGCGCAGCAGCCCCACGTCATTCGTCATCTCCGTGTAGGTCAGCGCGGCACCGTGCTTGCGGCAGAGGCGGCGCATGGGCGCGTTGGTGAACCCGGCCATCGGCGCGAGGAAGAGCAGCGGGCGGCCCGTGTCAGGAAGCTTGAAGAGCGTATGGAGGGGCGTGTGCAAGGGAGGTGCGCTCACTCTTTATGCACGTCCACGCGGGTGGCTCCGCCGCGCGCGTAGGGCGGTGGGCTTACGACGGCCTTGCCGTCATCCGGCGGCGGGGGCGCTTTCGAGCCGAAGAAAGGAACGCCCGCGAATGGATTGCGGCGCGCGGAGCCTTCTTCCATCAGCACCATGCGATACTCGCGGTCAGCGGCCGTGTAAATCATCCAGCCGATCAGGAGTTTGATAAAGGTGCCGCGGCTGAGAAAGCTCCAGAATAGTTCGCCCGCGATTCCGGGAAGGTGCGGGTTGGGCAGGTTGATATTGAAGATATTGCAGAGTGCGAAGAAAATCATGGCACCGGCCAAAACCCGCCCGATGCGCGAGGCGATCCACGTCGCTCTGAGTTTGGTCATCCTGAATTGCAACGCCGAGCGCAGGAGGCGTCCGCCATCCATCGGGAAGGCGGGCAGCAGGTTGAAGCCGAAAAGGAGGAGATTCAGAAGCCCGACTGAATCTTTCAGAAGCTTGGCGAACGTGGTAGAGAGGAGGCCTACGTTGTGCAGATAGTCGGGGACGAAAAGGCCGAGGAGTCCGAGCACGAGGCTGACCGCCGGCCCCGCGATAGCGACCAGGAACTCCTGCCAGTACTTGCGGGGCATGCTCTCCAGCGTCGCGCAGCCGACGATAATCATCAGGGTGATGTCGCGCACGCGGCACCCGAAGGCCATGGAAGTCAGGCTGTGCCCCAACTCATGGAGCGTGATCGACACCAACAGAAAAAGGCCTGCCGCAAGTCCGTACACGGGGTTGTCGTAACCGCGCATGAACAGGAACATCAGAATGACAAGCGAAAGGTCCAGCTTGATCGGGATGCCGAAAACGCGACAGAGTTGGTAAGAGGTTTTTATCATAAGGGCTTCGGTTTTCTGGATCGGGGCTGTGGGCCCGATCCGGTGTTATAAGGTTGTGATCAGGACCGTGCAGGGCATGGCAGGTGTCAGCGTGTAGTCAGCCACCGCAGCGGGGATGAGTGCGCTTGAGCCTGCGCTCAGGACGACGCTTTCGCCGCCCGCCGTGACCGTCACCTTGCCGACGGTGACAAACAGCGCATGGAAGGTGGTTCCGTCTAATTCCATCCTTTGCGGGGCAGACAAATCGAGTTTACGCAGGGTAAAAAAGTCGCAGGAAACCAGATCCGACCAGCGGTTCGAGCCGTCGCAGCCGCTGGCGACGGGCGTCCGCATCTGCGGCGGGCGGAGGGACCAGTCGATGGTTTTGAAACTTTCCTCAAGATGCAGTTGACGAGGTTTGCCATCCGCGCCGGCGCGCCCCCAGTCGAACAGCCGGTAGGTGGTGTTGGAGTTCTGCTGCACCTCGTAGACCAGACAGCCCGCGCCGATGGCGTGGACTAGGCCGCCGGGGATGTAGAGAGCTTGTCCCGGCTCCACCGCCAGCCGGACAAGCTGAGCCTCCGCGGTGCCGGTGGTCAGCGCGGCCTGTAGCGTTTGCGGGGTGACATCCTCCGCCAATCCCGCGTAGAGGCTGGCTCCGGGGGTCCGTTCGAGCACAACCCACATTTCGGTTTTGGGCTCGCCGCCGGTGAGGGCGGCCGTGGCGCTGTTCGGGTGGACCTGGACGCTCAGGCGGTCACGCGCATCGATCACTTTGAACAGCAGGGGGAATCGCGAGGCGTCGGCCACACGGGTACCGAGCAGGGCGGGGCCGAATTCGGTGACCAGGCTGGCGAGCGCGCGTCCTGCGAGCGGGCCTGAAGCAACGACGCTCTCGCCGTCGGGATGGGCGGAAATTTCCCACGACTCGGCGCACGCGGCAGGCGCTCCGACACGTCCATAGGTGGCTGGAATGCGGCTGCCGCCCCAGATATAATCCTTGTAAACGGGCGTAAAGACGAGGGGAGTCTGAAGGGCATTCATACGGAGTGAGTTTACCAACCTGCTGACGGAATGCAAGTTTCACCGGCCTTTCAAACTTGATATCTGCCAATTTTCTGTGTTAACGTTTTGGAATCGTTGTTTGATGAGGTATGGGTAATGTGTCAGTAAGGAGGCTGCTATGATGCGAGGATTATTGGCTGGCTGTGTCCTGATTGCTGCATCCGGATGCGCGAGCTTAACGTTTTACAAGGCTACGGACGAAGTCCCGCGAGGGGTCCGGGTGCGTGCTCCTGTCAGTTGCGTCGTGGTCAAGGAAATCACGAGGAAGAGCGGCGCGAAACAAAGGATCGAGGAAATTGCGCTCCTTCCGCTGGGGGAAGCCTATGATATCAATGTGAAACAGGGAATCTTCAGCGCCACGGAGTTCAGCGTTTCAGTAACCGATCAGGGGACGTTGAAACAGGTGACGCTTAACGCGGACCCGCAGGTGGACGAGACGCTCAAAGGCGTTGCGGATTTACTCGACAGCGTGCCCATCCTGAAGGCGACGCGCGGCGAAGAGGATGACCCCGTGGTCACAGAGGCAATCATCGAGGTGCGGCGTCTGAAGCTCACGGAATGAGCCCGTGGTCCGTGCGCTCAAGGCTCCAGCGCGACGGGATTGGTGAGCTCGCCGATGCCGTCGATGGCGATGGTGACGGTATCTCCGGGGGCGAGGAAGACCGGCGGCGTGCGTGCGAAGCCCGCGCCGGAGGGCGTGCCCGTGAAGATCGCCGTGCCCGCGGGAAGAGTCGTGCTGCCGCTCAAAAAGACGATCAGGTCGATCACGCTGAAAAGTTGATCGGCGGTGCTGGAGCACTGGCGGGTTTCGCCGTTCACGAGGGCGCGGAGCGTGAGGTTCTGCGGGTCGGGGATCTCGTCTTTCGTGACGATGCAGGGCCCGAGCGGCGCGAAGGTGTCGAAGGATTTGCCGCGGCACCACTGGTTTCCGCCGAAGCTCTTCTGCCAGTCGCGCGCGGTCACATCGTTTCCGCAGGTGTAGCCGAGCACATGGTCCAGCGCGTTTTCGCGCGTGGCGTTCTTACAGGTCTTGCTGAGGATCACCACCAGCTCCGCCTCGTAATCCACCTGGGTGCTGGCGAGGTGAGAAGGGATCAGGATCGGGTCGCCGGGGTTCTGCGTGACCCAGGGGCTTTTCATGAACAGCACGGGGAATTCCGGAATGGGCGATCCCGTCTCGAGGGCGTGCGCACGGAAGTTCAGGCCGATGGCAAGGATGACCGAAGGCTGGAGCGGCGCGAGCAATTTGGTGATGCGGACGCGGCGTCCGGAAGGCTGCCACGCGCCGAACAGGTCGCCGTCAAGGGGCTCGGCGCTGCCGTCCGAATGGCGGATTCCGGTGAGGGGGATGCTGGTGTCGGAGAGAAAACGGATGAGGCGCATGGGGTGTCCTTACTTCTGTCCCTTACTTGTCCGTGTAGCGGAAAGCATAAATTGTTCACCTTAACCTTACTTCATTAACGTCCGTACATCATAGCGTGCCGGTCTGCCCCCGGCAATTCTAAAGGGTTTCAACGCCCAACAACCAACAACAGCAATAAAAAACAAGTTGTTTTTCCCGCAGAGCGCAGAGCGTAGAGAGTAGAGAGCAGTCGAGTGTCG
>JBBRJN010000326.1:0-4244 GCA_038219365.1 Kiritimatiellia bacterium
GCAGGTCCGCCCGCTCAAGAGGCTTGCTGTTTTACAGGCTTCTTCAGCAGGCGGCGAACACCCCGCCGGTGAGTTTCAGCCAAATCGTTGGGGATGACCACAATGGGTAGTAGGCACTTGCGTCAAGTGGATACCCCCTTACAAGCATATCGACAGGCGGAAAGAAGAGGCATCGAAGGAAGACTATTATCAGGTCATCACCTACATGTACCGGTACGAATGCAATCGGTCCTGTCTTCTTTTTCCCTACGACGGCGACGATACAGAATGGGTTAATCGGTAACGACGTTTTTTGGGAAACACGCCGGACCGTTGCCTCTGGGAACTGGGCCTGCCCATTCCCAAAGCGCAATCGGACTTTAGGCAATTTGCATCGGCGATGGACGACAAGGCCATAGAGGGCCTAAAAATGATTGTCGGAAAAATGGCTGGTAGTACCCCTCAATTAGAATGTTCAACTCTCAAGTTATGGACGTGATTGTTCTTAATCTACAAAAGAAGTCAGCAAGATCAGGTCGCGAGATCGATGAGGATTTCCATGTCGCTTTCTCAAGCGGGCACAGGATGGCTGCGCTGGACGGACAGGCGCAATCCCGCGCTGCTTAGAATAGCCGTCAGGCTGGACAACTGGGGGTTACCTTTATCGGATAGCATCCGGTACAGACTCTCCCTGTTCAGTTTCGTTTTTTTCGCCAGCGCGGCCATGCCTCTCGCTTCGGCCAGATCGCGCAACGCCAACAGAAACACCTCTTGATCACCGTCCGCGAGCGCTGCATCAAGGTAAGCGGCCGCCTCTGCGGGATCGGAAAGATCCTTCATCAAACCGTCATGATAGCTTGCCGTGCATTTTTTCATGGCTGCCTCCTTTGGCAATACGATCCCCAGTAAGCCTTGGCGGTCGCAATATCGTTCACCTGCGACCGTTTATCGCCTCCGCTAAGCAGAATAACCAGCATGTCGCCGTCCAACCCGAAATACACCCGATAGCCGGGGCCGAAGCTGAAACGCAACTCATGCACGCCTCCTCCCACCTGCTTGCTGTCTCCGAAATTCCCGAGGCGGACACGATTGAGCCGGACGCGGATTCTGGCTCAAACACCCTCATCACGCAGCCCGTGTAACCATTCGCGAAACGGGTTTCTTCCCGCCTCGGCCTGATACTCACGGAGTTCGTGTTCTTTCATGCTTTTGATAGTAGCTTAAAAACGACATACCTGCAACCGAAAAACGAAACAAAGTAACTGCGGGAGCAACTGCGGGACAGGTAATCAGCCTGCTAGGTCAACGAGATCCTGCGGCAGATGGAAGATTTCGGCGGCGTTCTGGCCTGCGCCACAAATTTTGCCGACAACCTCGATCCCGCCGCCCTTCGCCGTTTCACCTTCAAGCTGGAATTCGACTACCTGACAGACGACGGCAAACGCGCGTTCTTCAAGCGCATGTTCGCCCCGCTCGCCGCGGGGGAACTTACGCCAGATGCCGAGCACCGTCTTCAGAACATCCCCGATCTGACGCCCGGCGACTTCCGCACCGTCCGCCAAGAGTGCCATTATCTGGACGGCAGCGTGTCGCCCGCGCTCCTCCTTGACGCGCTCGAGCGCGAAAGCGCGGCCAAGCGTGGCACTCGCTCCCGCAACCGTGTCGGCGGATTTGCAGTTTAGCCAGCGTGAGGCGTCGGAAGGCCCTTTCAGCCAATGGCCAGTGAACGGGCTTCCCTTCGCCACCGCTTTCTGATAATTTAAATCGTGTTTGATAAATCGCTTATTTGTTACGATTCGTCAATCGTGATTGACAGAGAGGCGTCATGATCATCCGCAGGGCATACCTCAAGAAAATCGAACCTTTCGTCGGCCAGCCGATGGTCAAGGCCATCACCGGAGTGCGCCGCGTGGGCAAGAGTTTTTTCATTCGCCAGCTTATGCAAAGCCTGCGGGACAGCGGCGTACCCGAGCGTAACCTCGTCTCAGTCGATATGGAGTCCCTGCGGTTCGACGCCATCCGCACTTACCAGGATCTCCACGCGCATGTCGATGCGCAAATCAAGAAGGCACGCGGCAAGGTCTACGTGTTCATCGACGAGATTCAGGACATTGTCGACTGGGAGCGCACGGTCGCGGCGTGGACAGGCGACGCAAACCGCTTTGATGTGACGATCACTGGTTCTAACTCGACCCTTTTTTCAGGGGGGCTCGCAACCCGGCTGACGGGCCGTTACATCGAGTTCCCCATCTATCCGCTCTCCTTCCCGGAGTACCGCGAATTCCGCGGCAAGACCAAGGCGTCGGACGACGACCTGTTCGCCGGCTATCTGCGCTATGGCGGCATGCCGGGCATCCATGTTCTGGAGCCGCTCGACGACGAGACGGTCATGCCATACCTTGACGCCATCTACAACACGATCCTGCTCAAAGATGTCGTCGAACGCCATCAGATCCGTAACACGGCCCTTCTGAGCAGTATCGGGCGTTACACCTTTGACAACATCGGCAACCTGCTTTCCGCCAACCGCATCAGCGCCTACCTCAAGAGTCAGCGCGTCGCCGTGAACGTACAGTCCGTGGTCAACTACCTGGCGGCCATGACCGACGCCCAGCTCGTATTTCGGGTGCCGCGCTACGACATCCGGGGCAAGCGCCATCTGGAGATCAACGACAAGTTCTATGCCACCGACCTCGGCCTGCGCCACTCGCAGATCGGCTTCCGCGACGGGGACATTTCCGGGATCATGGAGAATCTGGTCTACGTGGAACTGAAACGCCGCGGGTACCGCGTCTCGGTGGGGCAGTGGGGCACGCAGGAGGTCGACTTCGTCGCGGAGAAGAACGGAGCGCCCAGTTACTTCCAAGTCACCGTGCATTTGGACGCCCCGGCGGTTGTCGCGCGGGAGACCTCGCCGCTGCTGGCCATCAATGACAACTACCCGAAAACCATTATCACGTTGGACCGCATCCACGGAGACAGCATCGAAGGCATCGGCGTGACCTCCCTTGCCGATTTCCTCTGTGACCAATCGGGGGCGTGTGTCTAGTCAACCTGACGCCTGGCGACTTCCGCACAGTCCGCCAAGAGCAACTGCGGGACAGGTAATCAGCCTGCTGTAGAATTTGTGAGCCGTGCGGATTCTGAGCTTATAGTCGAAAAGCGCTGTGCGGATCGCTTCGACCATGGCTATGGTTTGCTTGGCGGTCGTCTCGACGCCCTCCAGCATATAGAGAATCCACGACTCCCAGTCGTTGTCGGTCCGGACCCGTTGCAGGAGTCTGTAATAGTCGCTCTTGGTTCTCACGATGTAACGGCTCAGGTAGAGAACCGGAATGTGCAGCAGTTCCTTCTGGACCAGATAGAGAACGTTGATGATGCGCCCCGTACGGCCGTTACCGTCGTAAAAGGGATGGACGCTCTCAAACTGGAAGTGGATGACCGCCATTTTCACCAGCAGATCGGCATCGAAGAAGGCGTCATCGTTGATGAAGCGCTCGAGATTGGACATCAGATCGGCAATCTCTTGCGGGTGCTGTGGCGGAACATAGACGGACTCGCCTGTTTGCGCGTTCTTGAGTTCCGTGCCGGGCAGCTTGCGGAACCCGGCCTTGTTCTTCTCCAGTTCCGCCTGGATGGATAGAATGTCGTTGTTGGTCAGCAGGCCGTGGCGGCGGATCAGGTCGAACCCCTTGCGGAGAGCGGAGGCGTAGTTCCTCCATCTGTAAACAAAACGCCGGTATTCTATACAAGTCGCAGCCGACATGTATAGTTTTTATCGGTTTTCTATACACGTTAATCGGATTTGGTGTTTCCCATTGGCCTTGCTTTGCCGGATTCATGGTTCTGAGTATACGCTAACTTGGCTTGGTTGCTAAGGGAAAACCACTCTTTTAGCGAGGCCGGACGCGAGGATTCGATCCTGTTCCTCGACGAGATCGACGGCTTGCTGCGGACCCGCGCCGGCGCACAGCGGGGGTGGGAGGTCTCCCAGGTCAACGAGATCCTGCGGCAGATGGAAGATTTCGGCGGCGTCCTGGCCTGCGCCACAAACTTCGCCGACAACCTCGATCCTGCGGCCCTGCGCCACTTCACCTTCAAGCTGGAATTCGACTACCTGACAGACGACGGCAAACGCGCGTTCTTCCGCCGCATGTTCGCCCCGCTCGCCGCGGGGGAACTTACGCCAGATGCCGAGCACCGTCTTCAGAACATCCCCGATCTGACGCCCGGCGACTTCCGCACCGTCCGCCAAGAGTGCCATT
>JBBRJN010000327.1:0-4235 GCA_038219365.1 Kiritimatiellia bacterium
GGCTGCGTAAGCGGCGTTTCGGCGTTCGGGGTCTTCACGATCTTGAGCGCCCCCTTCTCTGCCACCAACCACGCCCAGCCACTGCCGAACTGCTTCATGGCCGCATCGGCTAAGGCCGCGTTGCATGCCTCCATCGACCCAAACGCTTTGGTGACCGCCGCCGACAACGTCGCCGAGACGTCCCGGCTTTGCCCAGTCGGCGCGAGCGACTTCCAGTAAAAGGTATGGTTCCAGATCTGCGCAGCATTATTAAAGAGCGCAACATGCTCAGCCTGTCCTGAGGTGGCGCGGATCACCTCTTCCAACGGTTTACCTGCGAACGCCGTACCCTGCGCGAGTTTATTCAGCGTATTCACATAGCCCTGATGATGTTTACCGTAGTGGAAACTGAGCGTCTGGGCAGAAATGACTGGAGCCAGCGCGTCCTGCGCATAGGGCAAAGCCGGAAGCGTAAATACCGCACCCGTTTCTTCCGCAGCACGCACCCGTCCGGCCAAAGAGACCGCTGCAAAACCTGCTGACGCCGTTATGAATGACCGCCTCGAAAGGCTCAGGCCCCCTACTTGCTCGTTCTTTCTCATCGCGCTCCTTTCACGGGCTGTTACACCCGTATACGTACATTTGATGGGACGAATTATAACCAACTCATTAAATCTCGGCAAGGTGCGATTGCGGCGCGCGAATTACCGGATAAAGCCAAAGCGTGGCGAGGTGAACGGCCAATAGACCACGGTGGCAGGCCCGAGCAGGTTGCGCTCCGGAACCGGCCCCCAAAACCGGCTGTCGTAACTGTTGAAGGAGTTGTCGCCCATGGCGTAATATTGGTTACCCTTCAGCGTCACTGTATCCGACGAGTCAGAAATCGACAGCCCACGCAAGGCCATCGACTTGTTCATGCCGCTCGGATTAAACCCCGAATACGCCGGGCTCTGCGCCCAAGGCTTTTCCTTACGTGAAATATTTCCAACGCGTTCAGGCTCGGTCACGGCACGACCGTTCACCAACAGGTTCGGCGCTTGGATCTGCAACGTCTCGTTGGGCAAGCCCATCATCCGCTTGATGTAGTGGGTTCCTTGCTGCAACGCCGTGATGCCGGAGGTCGAGAACACCATCACCTCGCCGCGCGTCGGATGCGAAAAGTTCCACTTCCAGCGGTTCACGAAAACGAAATCGCCGGAGACGACCACGCCCGACCACAACACATCACCCGCCTTGACGCTGTCCCCTACCTTAACCCCGCCTTTTAGTCCGGTGGAGCGCCGGTATTCATCGTGTTGGACCGCATCGTTCGGCACATAGTGAGGCACACCCGCCACCACCACCGGCGTATATCCCGGCTTGCTGCTTTCGCCCGAAGAAAGAGCCACCGTGCCGCGCTCGGTGGCCCGCACCACCTTGAAGGATTCTCCCGTCACCAGCCACTTCGCGAACTTAAAGGGTTGCTTATCCAGCAGACCTGCCTGCGAGGGGTCGCGCGGCACACAGTGGATCCCGTAAAGCGTCGGCTGCATCGAGCCTGTCGGGATTTTGAAGGGCTGGTAAAAATAGGCGCGGAACGCCATCGCCACCGAGATCGCCACGACCAGCACATCGAAATTCTCGCGCCAGCCAGCCATCGGCTTCGGCGGGGTAAGCCGGGTCAGGCACGCCTCAAGCTCCGTACCGGCAGCCTCCATCGCCACACCGTCGCGCTTCTGATAAGCCTCGGCTGTCTGAAGAAAATGTTCGTTCAGATACGCCCGCTCGCCGTCGTTCATGATATCTTCACGACTACAGCGTAGCGTTCTGGCATGGTGCAGCAGCGTCTTGAGCTGCTTCCTGATCTTCCGCTTCTCAAAAAAATTCATCTTGATGGTTTTCCCTAATGGATGCCAGGAACATGAGGGCCTGGCATAAAAAATCGGATCGCTGTTACAGGTTGATATTCTGCAGGCCGGGTTTCAAGGGCAGGCGCTTCTTCCGCCAGACAAACTCCCCTGCGACGCCCTCCGGCAACGTAACCGTTCCGTGGACCGTATCCCCGTCGAAGAGCAGTTCCAACTCGACAAAGCCCTTCGGATGCGGCGTCTTGGATGAGATCTTCTTCAGTCCGCCCGGCTGCGGTGCGACCCGCACCGACTTAAACCCGGGTTCAGAGGGCGTCACACCCGCAACACCGGCATGGAGATGGTAAATCGGATGTGATCCCCATGCATGGCAATCGCTGCGGGCGTCACCCGGTGACTCAAGCGGCGTGCACATGCCGTTCTTCACGTAATCGCGCCAGAGGTCCAACCGTTTCAGCGTCAGGTCAGCCCGCCCGAACCGCGTGTACGTGTCGAACAGATAGTGAGAGAAATAAACGGTCGCACGAGCCAGGTCCGGTGCCGTGATCAGCCCCTGAAAGGCCTGCGCCTCTTTTTCTGCGGGCAGGATTCCTGCCAACAAGGCCAAGCATTGCGCGTGCTCGCTGAACGTGTCTTTCTTCAGCGTATCGGCCATCATGCCACGCTCCGTGCTCCAAAACCGGTCGATCACCTTGGCCGCCACGTGCTCCGCTTTTTTGCTCCAGTAGCGGGCTAAGTCCTCGTTGCCTACCGCCGTCTCGGCAACCGCCGCACTTTGCAACGCATGCACATAAAAAAGGTTGTTGAGCGCACTCAAACCGTACCCCTCCGGAGCAACGCCATCCCGGAAACTCGGCACCCAATCCATGAAACTCCAACCGGGCAACTGATCCAGAAGCCCCTCGCTGTTTTCGTAGAGTTCCAGCCCGTGCAGGGTGGCTCGCAGGCCGGGCATACGCGCCTTCAGCCACGGCACATTGTCATGCCACATGACATAATCGCGGAACATCAGCGGCCAAATCAGCGTGTAGGTCGCGGAGTCTTGTGTTAGATACGTCGGGAAGTTCATGCCGACCATGCCGTCTTCACGACGCGAGAAGTCGTACAGCTCGATCGCGCGACGGATCAGGCGGTCATCGGACGTCATGGCGCTCACGACCTGCAGCTGAACCCGCGTATCACCCGGATACATCTGCTGCTCGTAATACGGACAATCGAAAAACATTTCGTGCGAACACATCTGCATGCCGCGCACACAGATTTTCTGAACCGCGTCAAGCGTCGGATCATCGCTCGCAAACGACCCCTCGTACGCCAGCGGATAACGCGACTCCGTGATCGCCAGACTGCTAAGCGTCACCGGCTGGTCGGCGGTCTTGACGCGCAGGAGGCACCACTTGCCACACCGCCACCAATGCGTGGTAAAGACGCGATTCTCGCCTCCGTCAAGCAGCAGGGTGTCCGTCACGCAGCTCACTTTTTTGCCGACAAACTCGCTGCGGTTACCCTTCTTGGAACCCTCGTACACCGGCGACTCCGTCCAGCCCCATTTGACCACAGCACCCGCACCGCCGCTCACGGTCAACTGCGGATAGGCGCAATAGTAGTCTTCCAAATCCCACAGCACGGCGATCTCCTGATGCGCGGGAACAACCCACGCCTGCTGGTGGGCCAACAAAGCGTTCGCCGCGCCAACCGCCACATGACCGCCATCCTCTTCCTTGAAGACCACGCCGTCTTTCACCGAGTCCACCGCCGCGCGGAACCGGCCCGGCGTACACTCGCGCTCCAGCTGATCCGGAAGTGTCGAGGGATAAAGACGCCAGCCCGGTTCGTTCAGTCCAGCCGCCAGCTTTCGGGTCGGCCCGCGGACCTCGACGACCTCGACATAAGCCGCATCCGGAGGCTGCTGCCAGACCGGCGAGCAGCCGGTCATCTCGATCTGCATGCCGGTTCCCCACGCGCCTCCGCCCATGCCTACCAAGCGGTTGCCCTCCAGCTGCGCGACCTTCCACTTGCCCTTGCCCGTCGTCAGCTGTTTGTCGTATGCGCCCTCGGCTTTGAGGATAAAACCGCCGCGCCAGCTGAGCTGCGCCATGGGCGCACTCGGCCCGATCTGGTAGACCATTGCTTCCAACGTATGCGCACCCGGATCAAGCGTGATGTCATACGTGCTATAGCACCAACGTTCAACAGTTCCGCGGTCAGGCCCGCGCGAAATGATCCGGCCGTCCAGCAGGAGGATATAGCGCTCATCGCCGCTCACATGGATGCGCAGAGGAGCCTTCCCGTCGGTCGCAAACACATTTTTAAACCGCAGGAAAACGGAGTCGTCCCAACGCGGGAAAAACCGGTAGACAGCCTGTTTACGGCCGACAAACTCGGAAACGCGCTTGCCGCGCTCAAAAT
>JBBRJN010000328.1:0-4220 GCA_038219365.1 Kiritimatiellia bacterium
ATCTGCATTCAGAGCGTCCCGACGCGGGCGTGTGGCCCATCAATGTCACGGACGAACAAAAGGCCGCGCTTCTGTCAGTCGAACGGATGAAAGATGTCGTGTTCAGTGGAGGGCCGAACTCCGAGACGCCCAAACATTCAATTCTGGCGCGGGACTTCGCCGGCGGACAGATGGCGCGGGATATGACGCTGTTCGTCGACGATGACGGATGCGCTTACCATATTTTCTCCTCGGAGGAAAACAGCACGCTGCACATCTCCCAACTCAGTGACGACTACGCATCGCACACGGGCAAGTATATCCGCCTATTTGAGCATCAGTGGAACGAAGCCCCGGCCCTTTGCAAGCGGCAGGGCCGCTACTGGATGATTACCTCAGGCTGTACGGGCTGGGCGCCGAACGCAGCCCGTTGTGCGGTGGCTTCATCGATCTGGGGTCCGTGGAAAGAGCTCGGGAACCCGTGTACCGGCCTTAATCCGCTCAATAAACTCGGTCCAGACAAGACCTTCGGCGGGCAGAGCACCTGCATCCTCCAGGTGCAGGGCAAGCGAGACGCTTTTATCGCGATGTTCGACATCTGGAAACCGGACAACGCCATTGACGGTCGCTACGTCTGGCTGCCCATCCGCTTTGAGGGCGAGGGACTCAAAATCGCCTGGGCCAACACGTGGGACCTGAGTGCTTTCGACCCGCCGCCACGCTAGCGCATTTTAAGTATATCCGCTTTCCGTCGTTTCCTTATTCCATGGTTCCGACAGACCGACGTTTAACAGGGAGGGTGTATGAAAAAGAGGCTGTGGCTTGGGTGTGCGCTGTGTGTGTCGCTGGGGTTCGCCGCAGAATCGCCTTGGCGGATGTGGTATCAGAAGCCCGCAGAGAAGTGGACCGAGGCGCTGCCGGTCGGTAACGGGTTTATGGGCGCGATGGTCTTCGGCGGCGCGCCGGAATGCCGCATCCAGTTCAACGAGCACACGGTCTGGACCGGCTTCCCGCGCTCCTACGCCCACACCAACGCGGTGAAAGCCCTGCCTGAAATCCGCCAGCTGCTTTTCGACGGCAAGCAGAAAGAGGCCGAAGACCTGGCCATGCGCGAGTTCATGAGCGTGCCGCTGCACCAGGAAAAGTACCAGCCGTGCGGCGATCTTTTCGTGACGCTGCTGGGTATAGAAGCGGTCACGGGTTACACCCGCACGCTCGACCTGGGAGAAGGTGTGCATCGGATCGCGTTTCAGGCCGGCGGCGTGAGCTACGCGCAGGAGACTTTCGCCTCGCACCCCGACCAGGTGCTCGTGCACCGCGTATCGGCGGACAAGAAGGGCGCACTGTCCTGTTCATTCCGCCTGACCTCGCCGCATAAGCAGTGGCAGGCGACGGCCCTGCCGAACGGCGGGCTGGTGCTCACGGGCCAGGTACAGGCCGACGGCGTGGCCTTCGAGGTGCAGGCCATGGTGTTGACCGAAGGCAGCGGCGCACGGCTGACCGTGGTGAACGACGCGGTGGTGGCGAGCGGCGCGGATGCGGCGGAGATCCGCTGGACGGCTGCCACGAACGTGAAGGCGTGGAACGCGCTGGGCGCCGACCCAACGGCCGCGTGCGCCGCGACCTTGGCGAAAGTCGCTAAGAAAACCTATGCCGCCTTGCGTGCCGCGCATGGGGCGGATCACAAGGAGCTCTTCGGCCGAGCCTCGCTCACGCTGCCTCGCACGGCGGCTTCGGACAAGCCCACGGATGCGCGGCTTGCGGCATTCCGCGGCGCGGATGATCCCGACTTCGCGGCGCTGGTTTTTCAGTACGGGCGCTACCTGCTGATCGGCTGTAGCCGCGCGGGCGGGCAGCCCGCCAACCTGCAAGGGATCTGGAACGACTCGCTCACGCCGCCGTGGGACAGCAAGTACACCTGCAACATCAACACCGAGATGAATTATTGGCCCGCGGAGGTCACCGGCCTCGCGGAGTGCCATGACCCGCTTTTCGCGGCGCTGGGCGAGCTGATGGTCTCGGGACGCATTACGGCGCGCGAGCATTACGGCGCGCGCGGCTGGGTGCTGCATCACAACTTCGATCTCTGGCGCGGCACGGCGCCGATCAACGCCTCCAACCACGGCATCTGGGTGAGCGGCAGCGGGTGGCTCTCGCTGCACCTGTGGGAACACTATCTGTTCACGCGGGATAAGACGTTCCTGCGCGAACGCGCCTGGCCCATCCTACGCGAGGCGGCCCTGTTCTACAGCGACTTTCTGGTGGAGGACCCTGTGACCAAGACGCTGATCAGCACGCCCTCCAACTCGCCGGAACAAGGCGGGCTGGTGGCCGGCCCGACCATGGACCACCAGATCATCCGCTCGCTTTTCCTCGCCTGCATCGAGGCATCGGAGCTGCTGGGCGAGGACAAAGCGCTTGCCGTCACGCTGCGCAGTCAAGTGAACCGCATCGCGCCCAACAGGATCGGCCAGTACGGTCAGCTACAGGAGTGGATGCAGGACAAGGACGACCCCAAGAACCAGCACCGCCACGTCTCACACCTGTGGGGCGTGTACCCGGGCCGCGACATCACATGGCAAGAGACACCTGAGCTATTCGCGGCGGCGCGGCAGTCGCTGCTCTACCGGGGCGATGCTGCGACGGGGTGGTCGATGGGGTGGAAGGTGAACCTGTGGGCGCGCTTCCTCGACGGTGATCATGCGTATACGATCCTCTCGAATCTGCTAGTGCCGCTCGGCACGGTCAAGGGCGCGGGCGGCCTCTATCCCAATCTCTTCGACGCGCATCCGCCTTTCCAGATCGACGGCAACTTCGGCGCGGCTGCGGGTATGGCTGAGATGCTGGTGCAGTCGCACCTGCGCGACGCGTCGGGCGCGACCGTGATCCACCTGTTGCCCGCGCTGCCGAAAGTGTGGCGCGAGGGCTCATTCAAAGGTCTGCGCGTCCGCGGCGGGTTTATCGTGGACGCCGAATGGAAAGAGGGCCGGCTGGTCGCTGCGGAGATCACCTCGCTGGCAGGCGGCCCCGCGCGGCTGAAAGTCGGGGACACAGTGCGCGAGCTCAAGCTTAAACAGGGCGAACGCTACCAGTGGAAGTAAGCCGACAGGCCCTGCGGATGGCGCGGGAAGCCGTCCCAAGGCGGTGCCGTTCCAGTGGCAGGGACGGTTTTCCCTGCAACCGTCCGCCGGTCTTTGCGTAGCCCTTATACGCCTTGTCCTTGTATTTAGCCGACGTATTCTGATATGGTGCACTCGTTTCAACAGAGGAGAGGTGCAATGAGTCAGGATTCACACGGCGAGACGCCCACTTTCGACGACGACGATGTCGTCCGTGTTGCGGCGTTGGCGAGGAAGGCGACGCGTCAGGCCTCGCGTACGGCCAACCGGGCCGGGTATTTCGTCGAGCACGCCGAGAGTGCTTGCCTTGTCAAGTCTCCGAACCATGTCGTAAAAGTCGCTTTAAAAACCAGTCCTATCGATGTCAACAAACAGTATACCTTCGCCGACGCCGCACGTTAAGCGCCTGCGTGTTTTCGCCGGCCCCATCGGTTCAGGAAAATCCTCGATTTTCCAGTTGCTCGCCGAGCACGTCCGCATGGGCCACTCCGTCAACGCCGACGCGTTGCAGCGTAACCTGGAAACAAGCGTGGGCGTGACCCTGAAGCACGTCCTGCCCTCACTGAGCGGCGAAGATTTTGCGACGTTTTACAGCGGGCACCCGCTGCACTCACACTACGGGTCGCCCTACCCCTTTGTCGCGCTCCAGGACGGACGCCTGACACTCTCCCCCGCGTGCGATCACTCCCCCAAACTGTCTTATGCGACGGCTATTCTCGTGGATTACTTGCTGACACGGCTTGTTGAAGCGGGCGAGGATCTCGCGTTTGAAGAGGTCTTTTCGCACCCCTCCGCGATCTCGCTGATGCAACAGGCAAAAGCCGCGGGCTATCGCGTCACGTTGTACTATGTCTGTGTGGCGTCACCTGAAATTAGCAAGCAGCGCGTGGCCCTCCGCGTAACACAAGGCGGACTCGGCGTGCCGGATGCGGAAGTCGTCGGACAGTATGAGCGCTCACTGGCGCTGCTGAAGGAGTACGTCGCCCTTTCTGACCGTGCCTACCTCTTCGACAACACCTACACGGGTGCCTCCCTGAAACTCCAAATCGATCAGGCCTCAAATGTGCTGCCGCATGAGCCGATGCTGCCGGATTGGCTGACCCGCAGTTTGCCGGCGCTGGC
>JBBRJN010000329.1:0-4203 GCA_038219365.1 Kiritimatiellia bacterium
CCCCGCACAGCTCCCCGATGAACCGCTTGCGCGAAGCGCCGATCAGCACGGGAGCTAGCCGGGCTAGCCGCGAAGTTGCCGCCAACAAAGCCACATTGTGCGCCGTCGTTTTCGCAAAACCGATCCCCGGATCGATGACCACCCGGTCCCGTGAAATTCCGCTCGCCTCAGCATAAGCCACCGTCGACTGCAACGACGCATAGACCTCCGCCACCACATCCTCGTAGTGAGCGAGCCCCGCCATGGTTTGCGGCGTGCCGCGCATGTGCATCAGCACCACGCCAGCCTTCGTTTCACGCACGGCCGACGCCATCTCTTCATCGTCTTGAAACGGCAGGATATCGTTTATCACACACGCGCCCGCCTCGACCGCCGCACGCGCGACCGCGGGGCACCGCGTGTCCACCGAAACCGGAACGCCACCCTGCTCCGCCAACGCGCGGATCACCGGCAACACGCGACGACGTTCTTCCGCTACACCCACCTCATCCGAACCCGGGCGTGTCGACTCGCCCCCGACATCCAGCAGATCCGCTCCCTCGGCAACAAGCCTCAGCCCGTGCGCAATCGCGCGACCGGCATCAAAATATTGCCCCCCGTCTGAAAACGAGTCCGGTGTCACGTTGACGATACCCATGACCAATGTCCGTCCAAGCGGAATCCGCCGGTCACAGCATCGCCAAACGCGCTCCACCGTCTCGGCACTCATGGGTCAGGCCTCTCCTTCCTTCACAACACAGCTCCATCACACTGGCAAGGGGGGCGGCTGCGACTCACCTGCGACCGGCTCGGCCACGGTCACCGCCTCCGGGATCACCGCCTGCGGCTCAGGGTGGACTTCGGGGCTCGCCGTGCTCTCTGCCTGTTTCTTGGCCGCACGCTCCTCTTCCGTCAGGAGGCGCCCCAGCTTCAGCAACTCTTCCACATCGCGCCCGTCCATCGTCTCAGCCTCAAGCAGGTGGTGAACCAGGTTTTCGAGCTGTTCCCGGTTCGCCTTGATGATCGTCTCCGCCCGTGCATAGGCCTCGGACACCAGCCGCGCGACCTCTTGGTCGATCTTCTTGGCCGTGTCTTCGCTGTAGGCCTGGCTGCGGGCCACCTCGCGCCCGAGGAAGAGCGTCTCCTGATTGTCGCCGAACGATTGGAAGCCGAACACGTCGCTCATGCCAAAGGCGCAGATCATCTTGCGGGCGGTTTCGCTGGCCATTTTGATGTCCATCCGTGCGCCGGTCGAAAGATCACCCGTAAAGAGATGCTCCGCAATCCGACCGCCCATCAGAACCACCAGGTGATCCAACAGCTCGTTTTTAGAACGGTTGAGCACGTCGCGTTCCGGCAACGACATGGTGGCTCCCAACGCCTGGCCACGCGGAATGATCGTCACCTTATGCAGCGGCTCGGAATGCTCACACAACACCTGCAACAACGCATGCCCAGCCTCGTGCCACGCGGTGATCCTCCGCTCGCGGTCTTCCATGGCGCGGCTGCGTCGCTCGCGTCCCCACAGCACCTTGTCGCGGGCTTCCTCAAGGTCGATGTGCTCGATCGCCGCTTTGCCTAGGCGCGCCGCCAGCAAGGCCGCCTCGTTCAATAGGTTGGCGAGGTCCGCGCCCGAGAAACCCGGCGTACCGCGTGCGATGCGGCTCAGATCGGCGTTCTCCGCTAGCTTGACCTTCTCGGCATGCATCCGCAAGATCTCTTCGCGGCCCGTCAGTGTGGGCAGGTCGATGATGATTTGACGGTCAAAGCGGCCGGGCCTTAACAGCGCGGGGTCCAGCACGTCCGCACGGTTGGTCGCGGCGATGATGATCACCCCCTCGTTGGTCTCGAAGCCGTCCATTTCCACCAGCAACGCGTTGAGCGTCTGCTCGCGTTCGTCATGCCCGCCACCGATGCCCGAAAACCGGCTGCGTCCGACAGCGTCGATCTCGTCGATAAAGATCAGGCAAGGCGCGTGCTTCTTGCCCTGCTCAAACATGTCGCGCACGCGGGAAGCGCCAACACCCACAAACATCTCCACAAAATCTGACCCGCTGATATTGAAGAACGGAACCCCCGCCTCCCCTGCGATCGCCTTGGCCAGCAGCGTTTTTCCGGTCCCGGGAGGCCCCATCAACAACACGCCCTTGGGTATGCGTCCGCCCAGTTTTTGGAACTTTTGCGGCTCCTTCAAAAACTCGACGATCTCCTGCACCTCTTCCTTGGCCTCTTTGATGCCAGCCACATTCGCAAAGGTAAGCTTTTTCTTGTCCTGATTCAGCATCTTCGCGCGGCTCTTGCCGAAACTCATTGCACCCACGTTGGCGGATTTGATCTGCCGCATGAAAACAAAGTAAAGGACGACAAGGATCATGATGACCGGCAGAACCTCGCGCAACAGCGAACCGAAGATATTGTTGCTGTAAACCAACGGACAAGGAATCTGCTTATCCAACAGAAACTGCTCTATATTTTCCGACGGGATCAGGTTCACCCGAAAACGCTCTTTGGCCGCATTTTTTTTGGTGCCGCTCAGGTAGGTCACGCCGCTCGCCTCGCGAATCAATTCGACCTTCTCGATCATGTTCGTATTGACCAAACGGCGAAACTCCAACTGATCCATCGGCTCGAGCTTGCCCTCGGGCTTGTAATAGAGCATCCCGAACATGAAAAGCAGCAACATGCCGACGACCAGCCACGCGCCAAAAACCCGTTTAGGCGGCAGGGCGCCCGATGTCGCCCCCACCCCTTGCTTGTTATCCTGAGGCGGCATCACCGGCGGTTGGTTCGGCGAATCACTCTTGTTATTACTCTCATTTGACATAAGTTTCCTATAATACTTTTTCTGGACCCATGCGGGCAATGCGAATCCGTGCCAGGATTTCGATGCCCACTGACATAGGGATTTCTTTCCATAACGTGTTTGGTTGCCAGTTTAGAAGATTCGGGGGTCAAAGACCAGCCTATTGACCGGCGATTCCGAATTAGGCACCACACGCGGAGGGACGTTGTGATCCGGGACAGTCCATCACGCTGTTGGCGGCATGAAGAGGCCTTTAACCTTTATTGGCACTCCCAATACCGTTCGGGATTCAGAAAGAGATACCCCGGCACACCCAGCGTTTCAACGTAAAAATCCTCAAAAACGCCATGGCTGGGTTTCTCGACCTTGACCTGCCACACGCCACACGCCTGGGCCGGTCGCTCCGCTGCGGTAAATCGTTCCATCTGGGTAATGGCATCTCTCATCCAGACGGCCTGGCCGGACGGGTTGTAAATCGTCGCCTTCACCGTTTCGGCATCGCCTTCGCCCGACACACTGAACGCGAACACGCCCGCCCCTTTCGGAACCGGCACATAGAGGGAGCCCTCGCTTCTAATGAATCCAACCGCCTTCCGGGTGGCGTCAAGCGCAACCGGCACGTTCGCCTCCAGCAGTGCAAAGGCATTGGCGCCGACATCCACCTCCAGTGTATAGAACCCGCTCTCTGTCGGCACGAACCGGATCTCCACAGGCTCCTTGAAAGGGGGCAATTTGACCTTCGCCACAACCGCGCCGGAGGGTGCACGCACCACGAGGGGCTGAGAGTCCGCAGCATATTTTCCAACCTGAGTATGCTGACCGGTCAAAACGACCTCACCTCCGGCAACTGCATAACACACGTAGCTCCCGCTCCGCCGCAGCCGCAATGGCGATAGCTTTTGCATTCCCTGCGCACGATCCGTCACACGCGCTTTCGCGAGATCGCCCCTCACGCGCGGCACCCGAAGCGAAAAACGCGGAGGAAACATCGCCTTTACCCAATCTGGCGTCAACGTGAGCACTTGGGTTTTTCCACCCTGGTCCACACTCACTGATCCGGTCAGATCCGTCACCGGCTCGGTCACCGCCGCGTTGTTCTGCCACTTGATCCACGGACGCGCAACAGGCTGAGAGATCGTCACCTGATCAAGGCGGAGGCCGCCCACGGGCCACTCGTCTTCCACACGATTCACAAGAACGATGTCGGCGGCGACATTCGTCTGTGCACAGTCGATAAACTCACACCGCGCGAACGACAATGCCATGCCGAACGCTGGCTTGCCCGTGACAGTCAGGCCGGAGCGTTGCGTGCGCTCGATCCGGCACCCGATAAAAGCCATCGTGCCCGCGACGGCCTGCGTCTCCGCATTGCCGGTCGTAATCTTAAGGCCGGCTTTATCACCGGAAGAGCGGCAGTTCTC
>JBBRJN010000330.1:0-4131 GCA_038219365.1 Kiritimatiellia bacterium
TGGACCCTGCGCCTTCAAAGTCAACGGCTTTTTCATAGCGAGAGGCGAGTTGCGAATAGAGATCGCCTGGATAGCCGCGGTTAGAAGGGATCTGCTCCATGGTGATGGCGATTTCCTTCATGGCGTCGGCAAAGCTGGTCATGTCGGTCAGCAGCACGAGAACCTTCTTGCCCTGCAAGGCGAATTGCTCCGCCGAGGCCAGCGCGATATCCGGCACAAGCATGCACTCGACGATCGGATCAGAGGCGGTGTGGACAAACATGACGGTGCGGGAGAGGGCGCCGCTTTCTTCGAGGGTGTCGCGGAAATAGAGGTAATCGTCGTACTTCAGGCCCATGCCGCCGAGGATGATGATGTCGACCTCGGCCTGCAGGGCGATGCGCGCGAGCAACACGTTGTAGGGCTCGCCTGCGCGGGCAAAGACCGGCAGCTTTTGTGATTCGACCAGCGAGTTGAACACGTCGATCATCGGAATGTTGGTGCGGACCATGTTGCGCGGCATGATGCGCTTGGCAGGGTTGACCGAGGGCGTGCCGATGTCGATCATGTTGTCGGTGAGCGCGGGCCCCTTGTCGCGCGGCACGGCGCTGCCGGTGAAGGACCGTCCGAGCAGTGCGTCGGAGAAGGGCACCCGCATCGGATGGCCAAGAAAACGGACCTGTCCATCCGTCGCCACACCGCGTGCGCCTGCGAAAACCTGAAGCGTGACGGTGCCACCCTCGAGCTTGATGACCTGAGCCAGAGAGGTGCCGCCGCGGGAGGTGACTTCGGCCAGTTCCCGGTATTTGATCCCTTCGGCCCGGAGCGTGATGACACTGCCCGCGAGGTTGTCGATGGTGTGGTAAACCTTATGCATGGCGGGAAGCCTCCTCAATCATCTTCATGATCGCGTCTCGCCGTGTGGCGTATTCGGGCACGTCTGCCGCGGTCTGGTTCCAGTCGATGAACGCCTGCGAGGCGCCCTGGAAAAATTTACGTGACGCATTTTTTTCTGTAAAGGGATAGTCGGCGAGCATGGCCTTCTCAACCACGCCGAACATCTCGCGCTGGCGCTCCGCCGGGGTGGCGGCATCAACCTCGTTGAAGGCGTTCTGCTGCAGATAGACGGTGTCGAGCAACTCGCCTTTGAGGTAGACCACAAAGTCCTGGATGCTGGTGCCCTCTTCGCCGACAACCTTCATCATCTGTGCGATGTCATTCCCGTGGCGCAGGATCTTGCGCAGGCTTTCGACCCGCTCCATTTCAATGACGCTCTTGTATTTGCTCCAGCTCTCGAGCGGGTCGATGGCCGGAAAACGGCGGGCGTCGGAGCGGGCGCGCGAGAGCCCGTGGAAGGCCCCCACGACCTTGAGTGTGGCCTGTGTGACCGGCTCGTCAAAGTTGCCGCCGGCGGGCGAGACGGTGCCGCCGATCGTAACCGACCCCGTTGTGCCGTCCTTGAGCCGCACAAGCCCGGCGCGTTCATAAAAGTTGGCGATGAGCGATTCGAGGTAAGCGGGAAAGGCTTCCTCACCGGGAATTTCTTCGAGACGTCCGGAAAGTTCGCGCAGCGCCTGCGCCCAGCGCGAGGTGGAATCGGCGAGCAGCAGGACATTCAGCCCCATTTGCCGGTAGTAGCTCGCGAGAGTGACGGCGGTGTAGACCGACGCCTCACGGGCGGCAACGGGCATCGAAGAGGTGTTGCAAATGATGATCGTGCGGTCCATCAGCGTCTTGCCCGTGCGCGGGTCGGACAGTTCAGGGAACTCGCGCAGGGTCTCGACAACCTCGCCCGCACGTTCACCGCAAGCGGCCAGCACGACGATATCCACATCCGCGTAGCGCGAGGTGATCTGCTGAAGCACCGTCTTGCCCGCGCCGAAGGGGCCGGGGATGCAGTAGGTTCCGCCGAGTGCGACCGGGAAAAAGGTGTCGACCGGGCGTATGCGCGTCGTCATGGTGTCGACCGGCTTTAGACGTTCCGCAAAGCAGGTAATGGGCAGTTTCACGGGCCAGCGCTGCATCATCTGCACGGGGTGGTCATGGCCGTCTGCGTCGGTGAGCACGGCGATTTCCTGCTCCACCGTATAAGCGCCGCAGGGTGCTACATGTTTGACGATATAAACGCCGCGCAGGACGAACGGCACCATGATGCGATGCGTGAAGATGCCCTCTGGAACGGTGCCCAGTGTCTCGCCTGCGGTCAGGCGGTCGCCGGGTTTGGCGGCAGGGGTGAAGTCCCATTTTGCCTTCCGGTCGAGTGCGCTCAGGTAGGTGCCGCGCTGAAGAAAAAAGCCGCATTGCGCGGCGAGCTGGGGCAAGGGGTTCTGCAGGCCGTCGTAGATCTGCCGGAGGAGGCCGGGGCCGAGTTCGGCCGCCAGCAGGTTGCCGGAAAAAATGACCGCGTCCCCAATTTGCAAGTCGCGCGTGTCCTCGAACACCTGCATGTCAGCCACCCGTCCGCGGATACGGACGATTTCACTCATCAGCCGCTGTATGGTGCCGTCCTGTTCGATGCAGGCATAACCCACCTCGTTTTGCGCGACCGCGCCTTCAAACGCAACGGTGATCATGTTGCCGTTCACACCGACGATTTTTCCTGTTGTTTCCATAAGTTTGAGAAAAGGGGTGCAGGGTTTTCGTTACACGTTATACGTTAGAGGTTAAGAGGAATTTGGGTCAGGGTGTCGAAGATTTTACGGCCCTGCCCCGTGCTCAGGCCGGCCCAGCGCGTAACGATCGCAAGCTTGAGCGCATAGGCGAAGGCGACCTCGATGGTGAGGGGGTCCGGACCTTGCAATTCGTCCGCGATCAACCAGCGGACCTTGTCCAGTTCCTGCTCGCGTTTCAACGGGTCGGATGCTTGGTAAGCATCCTCAACTTTGGCTTCGATCATGCTGTCGCACCCTTGTGTGGGGCGTAGCCAGCGCTCGGCGTCTTTGCCTGAGGCCCGGGCGCGCTCGCGAACAATGGCATTGCGCAAGATGGTTTCTTTGTCATTCCAAGCCGTGACGAACGGGTGCGTGGAGGGCTGTCCGTACAGCAGCGCGTCGACGGCCAGCGCGTCGGCGGCGCTGAGCTGTTCGTGGCACGTCTCGGCGAACTTTCCGGGCGTGATACCGGGAGCAGCGTCGAAATGCAACATCGGCAAACTGGGAAGTAGGTAGAAGAGGCTCATACTCGGAAAACGGATAAACGGGGAGGAGTGGAGGGAGGCTAATTCGATTTCATCAGGGCCGCCAAGCGGGGACGGAGTTGCTTGGCCAGGGAGTCAGCGACGGCCGCGCCGGTGAAGGTGTGCTCGATTCGTCCGTCCGCGAGTCTGACTTTGAACCCTGTGCCGACGGTCTCGTCTGTGACCACGGTCACACCGTTGACAGCCTCTGCTGCAAGTTTGGCGCGCAGCGCATCGGCCAGTTTCGCAGCCGTAGCGACGTCGATGCAACCCTTGCCACAAAGATAGGTTTTAACCGCTTCGACAACAAGGCCGGAGACAAGCTCGGTGTTGTTCAGGGCGACATTGACGTCTTTCAGCAACAGGTTCGTGAGCAGGGCGGTGACCGCCTTCTCAACGCTCAGCAAGGTGTCGCGTGACGACTGGCGAATCGTCTCCTCGGCACGATGTCCGAAAGCCTCGGCTTCAACGCGTGCCTCATCTTTGGTTTTTTTAGCTTCGGCTTGAGCAGAGTCAAGGAGTGAACGGGCTTGCGCACGGGCCGCTTCAACCAGTTTATCCGCATCGGCCTTGGCCTTGTCCACGCCGTCACGTTGGATTTTCTCCAACAATTGCTGCAAATCTTGCGTCATAAGCCCCCTCAATAATCATGCCTGTACGTGCAGCCTTAGCCGCCCTTGTGCGACGCTCCCCTCTGCTGCAAAAATCCTCAAAAACGATAAGACAAGGTACCAAAGCCATACTGAAACGGTCAAGAAAGAGATGGCAGTTTTATGGACCCGGTTTTATGGAACGGGTGCGCGTTCTCGCGACTTTTGAACGCGCCGGCTTTGGCAACGGCGTCAGCTGTCAGGGAATGGGGTCGGGTGTGCCGGACTCTGGGGGCAGAAGCGCGTCGAGAGAGGAGAATTGCGAGAAGATGGAGGGGGCAAGCTTCTCCTTCTGGGCACGGGCACCTTCGTAGTGGCCGGCGAGCA
>JBBRJN010000331.1:0-4107 GCA_038219365.1 Kiritimatiellia bacterium
CGGCGTCATGGGACCGGCTAAGGTCAAGCTGGGCGTGTCCGGCTGCCCGCGCAACTGTTCGGAGTCGACCATCAATGACTTCGGCGCGGTGGCGGTGGAAGGCGGCTGGGACATCTTCATTGGCGGCAATGGCGGCGCACACGTGTACGTCGCCCAAAAAATCGCGCAGGTCAAAGACGACGACGCGGTCATCCGCCTCTGCGACCGCTTCTACGAGTACTATCGTCGCCACGCGAAATACGGCGAGCGTACCGCGCTTTTCGTGGAACGCCTCGGACTCAAGACGGTCGCCGACGCGATCCTGAACGCGCCTCCCCAAGAGCTACAGGAGTTGGAGGACAACTTCCAACAGATGCTTGACAACTACAAGGATCCTTGGTTCGACGAGGGGGACGGACTGAACAACGAAGCCGAGTCGCTGAATGAAGCGGATGCGGACGGGTTCACGGCTTTGGCCCTGGCATCGGAGATTCCGGAGGGGTCCTCGCGCCTCTTCCATGTCAACGACGCGCCGGTGGCGGTCTTTCATGGACGGGACGGTCGCTGGGTCGCCGCGCACGGTGTCTGCCCCCATAAGAGCGGCCCGCTCGTGGACAGCATCTACGGCAACGGACGCCTCGTCTGCCCTCTCCACAGCTACTCGTTCGATGTGGTGACGGGCGTGTGCGACAACCCGGACATCAACCCCGTACGGATTTACGAGACGGCCGTGAAGGAAGGCCGGTTGCTGGTCAAGGTGTGTGCGGACGCCCATAGAGTGAATACCCGGTAAAATTATGAACAATACAAGAACAGTCAGAACAAAGCCGGTGTCGGGAATCATGGCTGGCGTGATTTCTATGTTTATGGCGGGCAGTGCTATCGCGCACTGCGATACCGTCGTCGGGCCGGTGATCCCGGAAGCCAAAGCCGCGCTTGAAAAGGGCGACGTGTCTCCGCTCCTCAAGTGGGTCAAGAAGGACAGCGAGGCGGAGATCAAGGCCGCGTTCGCAAAAGCGGTGGCCGTCCGCGCCAAAGGGGCGGAGGCCAAGGAACTGGCCGACCAGTACTTCCTGGAAACCTTGGTCCGTGTGCACCGTGCGGGCGAAGGTGCGCCTTACACCGGCATCAAGGACGCGCCTGTCGAGCCGATCGTCGCGCTCGCCGACAAGGCGCTCGCCGACGGTTCGCCCGACGAGATGATCCGGAAGATCAGCGGTCATGTGGCCGAGGCCATCCGGGAGAAGTTCGAAAAGGTGGCCCAGGCTAGGAAGAGCAAGGACAAGAGCGTCGAGGCGGGACGGGAGTTCGTGGAGGCGTACGTGACCTACATGCACTACGTCGAGGGCATTCACGACGCCATCCTTTCGGCTGGCGGGCACGATCATGCCGAAGGCTGTGCGAGTTCGCCTGCGCACAAAGACTGATAACGGAGGTCACCCATGAATACCCTTACAAACGAAGACTCTCTGTCTCCTTGGTGGAGGCTCGTCACCCTAGCCGTGATGGTCATGGGCTTCAGCATCTTGTCCTACATGACGGTGATGACCTACCGCAAGGCTCCCCCCATTCCTGAACGTGTCGTGAGCGATGGCGGGGTCGCGCTATTCACTGGCGAGGACATTCTCCAAGGGCAGCAGGTCTTCCTGAAGTACGCGCTCATGGAGCACGGCTCGCTCTGGGGACATGGCGCTTACTTGGGCCCGGACTACAGTGCGGCCTATCTCCACCGCGAGGCGGAAATTGTGCACGCGGCTGTCGGGGAAAGCGCAAAGAAGGTTCTCAAGTCGAACCGCTATGACGCCGCCTCCCGGACGCTGACCTACACCGCCGCAGAAGCGGAGAGCTTTTCTGTCCAGCAACGGGAGTGGGCCGACTACTTTGCCAAGGGCGCTCCCGGCCAGTCGCCGTTGTTCATCAGGGAGCCGTCGGAGTTAAGAGCGCTGACAGCCTTCTTCGCATGGGCCTCCTGGGCGGCCCGCGCGAACCGGCCCGGCCGCGACTACTCCTACACGAGCAACTGGCCTTATGACCCGCTCGCCGGCAACACCCCTCCGTCCCAAGCCTATCTGTGGAGTGCGGTCAGCCTGATGGTTTTGTTGGTCGGCCTCGGGTTGGTTCTCTTCGTGTTCGGCAAGTTCGACTACTTGGGGTGGAAAGGTGACAAAAGCGAGCGTGTCGCGCACGCTGTGAGAATGCAGACAGACGCGCTTACGCCCAGTCAACGCGCCACCGCCTGGTACTTTCTCGTCGTTGCGGTCCTCTTCCTTTTGCAGGCCTGGGCGGGCGGCGCCTTGGCGCATTACCGCGTCGAGCCGAACGGTTTTTACGGGATCGACATCGCAAAATGGTTCCCCTACAACCTGCTGCGGACCTATCATCTTCAACTCGCCATCTTCTGGATCGCCACCGCGTGGGTCGCGGGCGGACTGTTTCTTGCGCCGCTGATCGGGGGACGGGAGCCGAAGGCCCAGCGGCCGCTCGTGCTCGTGCTGCTCGCCGCGCTCGCACTCGTGGTCTTTGGAAGCTTGGGCGGTGAAATGCTCGGCATCAACAACCTCCTCGGAAAATTCTGGTTTTGGCTTGGGCATCAAGGGTCGGAATACCTGGATCTGGGCCGCTTCTGGCAGGTTTTGCTGGCAACCGGTCTGATCTTCTGGCTGTTCCTGATGGCCCGTGCCCTCGCGCCGGCTTTCGCCGAGCCGAAAAAGAGGGAGCTGACGGCGCTCTTCCTCATCGCCGCAGCGGGGATCGTGATTTTCTATGTGCCGGCCTTCTTCTACGGCTCGCGCACGAACTTCGCGGTGATCGATCACTGGCGGTTCTGGATCATCCACCTCTGGGTCGAAGGGTTCTTCGAACTTTTCGCGACCGTCATCGTGGCGTTGATGTTCACGCAGATGGGGCTGACGACGGTTCGAACCGCGACGCGCGTGGTTTATCTCGACGCCATCCTCTACCTGTCCGGCGGCATCGTCGGCACCGCGCACCACTGGTATTTCACCGGCCAGGAGAGCCTCACCCTGTCCTTGGGCGGCTGTTTCTCGGCTCTCGAAGTTGTCCCTCTCACCCTGCTGACGCTGGACGCCTGGGACTTCATCAGCCTGCAACGGAAGAGCGGCCCGGATTACCCGCAGAGCGCGGCTGCTTCCCAAAAATGGTCCATCCGGTTTCTCATGGCGGTGGGGTTCTGGAACTTTCTCGGTGCCGGCGTGTTTGGTTTTCTTATCAATACGCCCATCGTCTCCTACTTCGAGATGGGGACCACGCTGACCCCTAATCACGGCCATGCGGCCATGTTCGGAGTCTTCGGAATGCTCGCGCTGGCCGTTCTGACCTTTTGCGTGCGCTCTATACTGTCCGACAAGGATTGGTCGGGCGTGGAGAAATATTATCGCATCGGCTTCTGGGGGTTGAATATCGGGCTCTTGCTGATGATCGGGCTGAATCTTTTTCCAGCCGGACTGCTGCAACTCAACGATGTCCTTCAGCACGGTTATTGGCATGCCCGCAGCAGCGAGTTTACGATGAGCGGTTGGTTCCATCGCAGCGAGTGGATTCGCATTGTCGGCGACATGGTCTTTCTGCTGGCCGGGGCCGTTCCCATTGCGATAGGGACTGTTTTGGCGGTTTTGAGGCCCAGGAAAAAGTGTATGCCGCATGAAGCCTGAGATAGTAAACGTCATCCTCTATTGCGCCAGGTGGCACGAAACGGTTCGCTTCTATCGCGACACGATCGGCTTCCCGGCGCGAATGATGTGCGATTGGCTGGTGGCGTTTGACGTGGCTCCGAATGTGCACCTGAGTGTGGCCGATGAATCGGCGACTTCTATCAAGTCGGCGGGTGGGGCAGGGATCACGGTCACGTTTAAGGTGCCTGACGTCCATGGCGCGTGGCGCAGGCTTACAGACAAGGGCGTGAAAGTGGGTGCCATTCGCCACAGTTGCCTGGGCGGCGAGGCGTTTTTCTTGCACGACCCGGAGGGAAACCGCCTTGAATTCTGGTCCGAAACCTAGCGCCCTCTCGATACTCATGATCATCCGGGAAAGAAGCTAACGGAAGGAGCTCACATGAACACAGGTCGGAAATCGCGAAAAGTCGTCATCACGGGTGCCGGAGATGTCGGC
>JBBRJN010000332.1:0-4097 GCA_038219365.1 Kiritimatiellia bacterium
GGTGGTATCGGCCGGCAGAGACTCGGAAGCCGTCGGCAGGGCCGCATCGGGAATACGCGAAGTCTGCCGAATGGGCGACGTCGATGTCACTTTCGGGGCAGTCGACGGCGCTGCCAAATCCGTCGGACGCTTCAGGCGAATCGTCTTGGCTTCGGCCTTCTCAGCGCCCATCGGCGTCATCGGGGCCACGCCGATCGCCGAATCCAGCGAGATGCGCGAGGTTTTGGATTTGGAGGCCTGCACCTGTGCGACTGACGGCGGCTTGGGCCCTTCCGGCAGCGGATGCGAACCCGGTGCGGGCGGAGGTTGCGGCTGCATCGGCGAAACAGCCGCGGCAGACGCAGGGTATACAGGCATCGCTGCGATCGACTGCGTCGAACCCGGTGCGGTAAAAACCGTTGCGCGTTCTGCGGGCGCCGGTGCCTGAACCGGAGCGATCGGCTGCGTCGAGCCCGGCGCGGTAAAAACGGCGGCTCGAGAAACGGTACCCGCGCCCGGCATCACGGGCCGTAAGCGGACTGTTGCCGGTGCCGCCGAAAGGATCGGCATTGCGGCGACCGACTCGGGCACCGGCACGCGGGACGTTGCACGCGGGTTGACTGCCGGCGCTGTCGGGAGTCCGACGGCCGGCGCAGCGACAGCGCCTGCAGACACCGGCGCTGAGGCCGGTCGCACACGGACCGTAATCGGGCGCGGCGCGCCCTGCACAACCGGCGTAACCGGAACACCGCCCTCCGGCTTGGCAAAAGGTGTCACTTTCGGGGGAATCGCTCCCTGGGGAGCCTGATCCTGATCGGCCATAACTCGTGCCTCCGTCTCGCTTAAACAGCCGTCTTAGACAGCCATCACTTCCGCTTCTTTGTGTTTCAGTTCACTATCGATCTTGGCAATGTGCGCGTCCGTCGTCTTCTGAACCTCGTCCAGTCCGCGATCCCGCTCGTCTTCCGTGATCTTGCCGTCTTTCTGCAACGCTTTGACAGCCTCGTTCCCGTCGCGTCGCACGTTGCGCACCGCAATACGCGAATCTTCGGACTGACGCTTGGCCACTTTGACGATCTCTTTGCGGCGCTCCTCGTTCAGCTCAGGGATCGGCACGCGGATCACGCGCCCGTCGTTCCGAGGCGTCACGCCCAGATTGGCACCTAAAATCGCCTTCTCAATTTCCGGCAAAGCGGTGGGGTCGTACGGGCTGATCACGATCAGCCGCGGCTCCGGCGTCGAAATGTTGGCAATGTCACGCAAACGCGTCGGCACGCCGTAGTACATCACTTGCACGCCATCAACCAGCGCAGGCGACGCCTTGCCGGTGCGCAAACCCGAAAACTGATCTTTCAGCACCTTCGTAGTGTTGTCCATCTTTTCGATGGTGTCCAAAAGCACATCATCCAATGTATCCATCGTACCTCTCCTACACCATAGGCCCCGCAGAGCCGCTCATCAATCACCCGAGACACGTCATGTCACCGACCAGCGTACCGATCGTCTCGCCACACACGATCCGCTCCAACGCGCTCTCATCAAAAAAGTCAAAAACCACAATCGGTATCCGGTTGTCCATGCAAAGTGCGAACGCCGCAGAGTCCATCACCTTCAGCCGCTTATGCAAGGCATCCTCATACGACACCTTGTCATACCGGGTCGCGCTCGGATCCAGATTCGGATCAGCCGTGTAGATCCCGTCCACATTGGTGGCCTTGAGCAAAACCTCTGCGCCGATCTCGCTTGCCCGCAGCGCCGCCGCCGAATCCGTGCTGAAATACGGGTTTCCGGTGCCGCCCGCGAAAATCACCACGCGACCCTTCTCCAAATGACGCAACGCCTTGCGCTGAATGAACGGCTCAGCCACCTGATGCATCTCGATCGCCGTCTGTAAGCGCGTTTCTAAACCCAACTGCTCCAGCGCATTCTGCATGGCCAAACCGTTGATGATCGTCGCCAGCATACCCATGTTATCGCCGATGGTCCGGTTCACGCCCTTGGCTTCGCCCTTGAGACCGCGAAAGATGTTCCCGCCGCCCAAGACGATGCCAATCTGCACGCCCAACGCGGAAATCCGCGCCACTCGGCGTCCCATGGATGCCAAAATATCAGGATCAATGCACTCTCCTGAAACCCGGTTCCGCAACACTTCGCCGCTCAGCTTCAGCAAGATCCGCTTATACTTGACGCTGCCACTCCGTTGCGTTTCCAAATGCAATCCCTTTCAGCACTTTATTTCAAACGGCAATAGCTTACCTAAACCCCCCAAAAAGGTAAACCGCTTTTTTTATTCGCTTAACGGTCGGAGCCCACAAGGTACACAACCCGCGCAACCTGCAAGGTGTTCCCTTGTAACCTCACGCCAAGGTATGCTTTAATACTTGTCAATTATGACGCGCCGTTTTCCAATCCTCGCCGCCACCCTCTCAAGGGCCGTCCGCCTGATCTGGCTCAGCGACCGCCGCCTCGCTTTTTGGCACACGGCGCTCACCGTAATCCAAGCACTCTTGCCGCTCGGAGCCCTCGTCGCTCTCAAACACGCCATCGACGGAGCCAGCCGCCTCTTTCACGCCACGCCGCGCATGCCCCTTTCCCTCGCGACCGCCGCCGACCGTTTTACGAATGACCCCTCCTTCCGCTCCCTGGTTCTCTGGCTCTTCTTCGGCGCCGCCTGCGTTTTCTTGACGGCCTGCGCCCGCCTACTCGTCAACTGGGTCTCGGAGTTCCATGCCCTTGCCGTCACCGACCGCGTCTACGACCTGCTCCACGACGCCCTGCTCCGCGCCGACTACGCCTTTTTCGAGAATCCGGATGACCAGAACCGGCTCTACATGGCCCGCGAGCAGGCCCTTTCCCGCCCGACACGCGTCTTGACCGGCCTCGGCCAACTCCTCTACAGCCTGACCGGCCTCGCCGGCATCCTGCTCATCCTCGCAAGCTTCAGTCCCCTGCTGCCCCCCCTGCTGCTCCTCGCCGCACTCCCCGTCCTGCTTTTCAAACTCGACCGCACCCGCCGCTTCTACGACTGGCGCAAAAGCCTCGTCCCCCTCGAGCGCGAGGCCTCCTATTTCCACTCCATCATGACCGAAAATGCCGGTGCCAAAGAGATCCGCCTCTATGGTCATGGCGACTTCTGCCGTGCCCGCTTCGCCGGTGCACGTGCGAAACTCAAGGAAGAGCGGCTCGCCTGGCGCCGCTATGTCCTTACGCGCGAGGCCGCCGGCCTCTTCATCGGACTGCTGGTCACCGGCCTGATCCTGCTTTGGATGACGGGCCGCCTGCTCGGCGGAGCCATCACCGTCGGCGCACTCGTGCTCTGCGTCCAGACCGTTCAGCGCGGCCAAGCCTCCATCTCCTCTTTCCTCAACGCCGTGGCCGCACTCTTCGAAGACGCCCTTTTCCTCCAGAGCTTCGAGGAACTCCTGCGCAAACCCGCCACCCTCGCCACACCCGCCACGCCTAAGCCCGTTCCCGAACCGATTATGCGTGGCGTCACCTTCGAGAACGTCTCCTTTACCTACCCCGGTTCGGCCCGCCCCTCCCTCAGAAACCTCTCCTTCACCCTCCGGCCCGGCGAGCGCGTCGTGCTGGCAGGCGCGAACGGCGCCGGCAAGTCCACCCTCGTCAAGCTCCTCTGCCGCCTCTACGACCCCGACGCCGGCCGCATCCTCGTTGACGGCATCGACCTGTGTGACCTCGACCCCGCCGCCTGGCGTTCCCGCATCGGGGCGCTCTTCCAGGACTTCAACCCGTACCAGTTCACCGTCGCCGAGAACATCTGGATCGGCCACCCCCAGACCCCGCCCGACGCTCCCGCGCTCGAACGCGCCGCCCGCGACGCCGGCATGGCGCCGCTCCTGGCCGCCTGGCCCCAGGGCCTCAAAACGCTCCTCGGCCGCTGGCTTCACGACGGCATCGAACCCAGCATCGGCCAGTGGCAGAAGATCGCCCTCGCCCGCGCCTTCCTGCGCCCCGCCAGCCTCTACATCCTTGACGAGCCCACCAGCGCCCTCGACGGCAACGCCCAGCGCGAGACGCTCGAAACCATCACCCGCCTCAGCCGCGGCAAGATCGCCCTCTTCGCCAGCCACCGCCACCTCTCCCCCGGCATGGCCGAC
>JBBRJN010000333.1:0-4067 GCA_038219365.1 Kiritimatiellia bacterium
GACCCGCCTCCAGAATTTGGAACAGTTCGGTGGTCGAGACATGAAAATTACAGGGGGGCTGGAGGGTGTTGTCGCCCTCCTGCGTCTGGCTGCGGATAAAAGAGCAAAGCGCGATGTAGGCGGGTGGGAAGAGGTTGTTCGCGTTGATGTAATAGACCTCTTTTGTCTTGAGCGACACGCCGGGCCGAAGCCGGAAGTCCGGGCGTCCAGCTGTGCCGTCGTGGCAGCGGATGCAATAGCGGTCGAGCACGGGCTGGACTTCGCGGTTGAAGGCGAGGCCGCGTGTCGGGCCGTACCACGGTGTGATTTGCGAGGGCTTGCGCTCCATGGCGCGGATGCGGGTCAGCGGACCCGACCCGCTGTTCTGCGGCTCGTGGCAGCCGGAACAGGACTGGAGTTCGCCGGGCATGACGGTCAGCCAACTCCGCATCAGCTGCAAGGCGCGGCCTTGCGCGTCCAGCGGCTGAAGCGAGACAGGCGTGTTTGCGGGCACCTCGAAATAGGCTGAGCCGTCCGCCTCGACAGGAACCGTCCCCATGATGCGCACCACATCCCAAGGCCCGTCATATCCCACGCGGTCAGTCTCTGAACCCATGCCGCGATAGGCGAAGGAGTAGCTGAAAACCCGCAGGCTTTTGACCGTGCCGCGCGGCACGCCCGCGAGACCGGGACCCGCGTATATGTCGGTGATCTTGACGCGGCCCTTCGTCTCACCAGCCTTCACATGATCTTGCAGCAGAACCGGACGAGGTCTTGCCTGGAGCGGCACCGGCTCGAAGATCGCCTGGCCAGGTTCCTCATAAATCAGCGTAAGGTTGTCAAAGGTATCCGCCAGATAAAGGCCCCAGAGCGCCTCCGGGTCAGGCTTGCAGGCGGTCAGGACATAGCCGCCGCCCAACGGCCAAGGGTGCAGGAATTTGGGCCAGGAGTCGTCGACCAGGTTGTCTTTGACGATGGGCTCGACCGTTTTGCCGCGGCCGGGGATGCGCTGGACAACGCCTTGCGTCTCTCTTCGTCCGAGCACAGGGTCGAACAGGAGCAGTTCGCCCATGCGCGGCACACCGTGGTGGCCCGAGACAATCGCGGTAAAGCGGTGTGGGTCGTCGGGCACCGGGCGCGCGTAAAACATCGCGTTGGGCCAGTAACTGTTACTGCCGTAGAGCGCACGCTGTCCCGTGCCGTCGGGATTCATTGTAAACAGAATGCGCGAAACGTAGTGAACGATGCCGCTGTACTCCCAACGCAGGTACATGACGCGGCCATCCTGAAGCTGGGTCGGATACCAGTTGTGATCCTGATCGAACGTCAGACGGCGGATGTGGCCGTCCGCCGGGTACCAGCGATAGATGCTGCCGACATAGGACGAGCCGACGACACAGGGCACGCCGATGAACGAGGCGTTGGAGATAAAGAGAACGGAGTCGTCCGACAACCAGCATCCCGCGTAGTTGTCCACATCGTCATCCGGTATGAAAGGAAGCTCAGTGATGCGCATCGGCGCACCGACATCCAGTTCGTAGACGCGATGGCGTCCTTTTTCGTTCTCCCCGGTGAACATCAAACGGCGGGCGTCCCAGTGGAGCTGAAGGTCGCCGACGTAGGTGCCTGGCGCGGCCTGATGAACGGTCTGGAGCACCGGCTTTCCGCGCAGGCCGGTCAGCACCACAATCGCGTTGGTCACTCCTTTTCGGTTGACGTCACGTTGCTGCTGCCAGTTTTGCGGCAGGGCAAGGTTGTTGGCACTCCTGCGCACGATGAGCAGCCGATCCACATCCAGCAGCGGGTTGGCAAGCAACGCGGAGCGGACCTCTTTAAGCAGGTCACAGGCCTCCGCCTGTGCAGACGTGTCGTTCGCGTCCAGTCGCTTGAGGAGTGCGTCGCGCCGCGGCCCGAGGCCGCCGCACCACGCGCGGTCAATTTTACCGCAGGCCTGCGGCCAAGAGGCGGCCATGTCCTCCAGCGCGAGACGGACCGCCGCCGGTTGAATCAGGGCGAGTTGCCGGCGCACGGCACTGCGGTCTTGCGCGGCAGCGGGAAAGACCAGCCAGAGAAGCGCGATCAACCAAGCGAACTCTCTTTTCATCACAACGATCCACCTGCCCTTTCTAAGTGTTAACCTTGGCACAATCGGGGGCAGATTGGAAGCCGCAATTCTAACATATCCTTGCTCCGCTGACCCTGAACCCTCTATCATACGGCCCATGCACATTGTCCAAATCCTACCGGCGCTCGACGAGGGCGGCGTGGAGCGCGGCACGATCGAACTCAACCGCGAGTTCGTCCGGCGAGGCCACACCAGTACGGTCATTTCCAGCGGAGGACGGCTTGCAGAGACGATCAGACACGATGGAGGACAGCACATCGCCTTGGATGTGAAGTCCAAAAACCTGTTCACAGTCCCTGCTAGGGTGGCCCGATTACGGCAGGTGCTGCGCCAAGTGAGGCCCGACCTCGTGCATTTCCGCAGCCGCGTACCGGGATGGCTCTTCACCTTCGCCAACCGTACGCTGCACTTGCCCTTTGTCTCGACGGTCCACGGCTTCAACAGCGTCAGCGCCTACAGCAAGATCATGACCTCCGGCCAGCGGGTCATCTGCCCAAGCTCCTCTGTTGCCGATTACATCCGTGCCCATTACCAGACCCCGCCGGAAAAGATCCGCCTGATTCCGCGCGGGATAGACCCGCAGCAATTCGATCCCGCCACACTCGACGCCGCGTTCATGGCGGACTTCCGCTCGAAATACCAATTGGACGGACGCTTTGTCGTGCTCGGCGTTGGACGCATCACCCAGCTCAAGGGCTATGAGGTCCTGATCAAAGCTACCTCTTTGGCGCGCACTCGACTGCCGCAGATCAAAACAATCATCGTGGGCGGCGCAGAGGCGGCACGGGCCGAATATGGGCAGGAACTGCACCGGCTGGTCGAGGCGAACGGGCTGCACGAACATGTGGTCTTCGCGGGAAGCCAAAGCAAAGTCGCCGAGATTTTCGCGTGCGGCAACGTTATGGTTTCGAGCAACAAGGCCAAGCCAGAGGCGTTTGGACGCTCGATGGCAGAGGCGCTGGCCATGGAGTGCCCGGTCATCGCCACGCGCTTCGGCGGCGCACTAGACATCGTGAAGGAAGGTATGAACGGCTGGCTGACCGATCCCGGCGACGCCGCGCAACTGGCCGACCGCCTCGTGCAAGCCTCGCAAACCACCTTCACCGGGCTTCGAGGCGATGCGCTCACACGATTTTCGCTCGACAACATGGTTTCACAAACCCTCGCGGTTTATGCCGAAGTGTTGTCTGCGCAGCCCAGCAGCACGCCATAGTGCTACGGCGGGGACAAGCCGGGCCGCCGGCGACACGCCATGCGAGCGACTCGCGCACGCCTGCCGCACGCCGGGCGTCCGAGACGTGCCGCCCGTACTTTTGCAGTGCCCGAACCGGACCGGGCACCCGGTCCATGCCCGTACGGCGGGACGTCCACGCCCGGGAGCGCAGCGTACGGGCCGGACCGCCGGCGACACGCCATGCGAGCGACACGCGCACACGCCTGCCACACTCCGTACGTTCGCCGGGCGTCCGAGACGTGCCGCCCGTACTTTTGCAGTGCCCGAACCGGACCGGGCGCCCGGTCCATGCCCGTACGGCGGGACGTCCACGCCCGGGAGCGCAGCGTACGGGCCGGACCGCCGGCGACACGCCATGCGAGCGACACGCGCACGCCTGCCGCACAAAGAAACACATCCTGCCGATTAACCTTCAACAGAATAAAATCGTACCCTAAACAAATCAAAGTCAAAATAGGCTATTCCCGCGGCATTTTTCCTATGGTAATATGTGGTCGTAATTTTTTTACGTGGTGTGTGCGGGGCTGTGCTGTATCGAAGCGAATCCCGCTATTCTTAAGCGAGGATGAACATGAAATCGTATTGTAAACTGGCGGGGTTAGTCATGGTGTCGGTTGCGGCGTCTGTCCAAGCAGGGACGAACACTTGGGACGGCGGAGGAACCACCAACAACTGGAGCGACGGCAATAACTGGAACCCGGACGGCAGTGTGCCGGCAAGTGCCAGCGA
>JBBRJN010000334.1:0-4063 GCA_038219365.1 Kiritimatiellia bacterium
AACAGCCCACGCCTTCCGACGCGACGCGCTCGGCTGATCTCCCGTGCCTTCAAACGGCTGAAGGACGCGTCGAAACCACCGGTCCGCCCGCCCCGGCTCGAACCGGGGGGTATATTCGGTCTATTCCGGTATATTCGGAACCGCCGTCTTAACAGACTCAGTCTAGACAGTCCGCGGTCAGGGTGCTATATTCAAACACAGCCAAGACTGGCCGTTCTCCAGCCTCTTGTCAGAGTCCCCGGGAACATGATTTGACGTTGCACAGTACGCGTTCCCCTGCTGAACCGAAGAAACCACGACATGAAAACGTTGCCGATTCTTTCACCACAGGCCTTTTTCCTATGCGGCCTGCTCGGGGTGCTCTTGGGTGCCGGAGGATACACCTTTCGTGAAGGAGAGGGGGCTGCTTATCTGGGCAGCGAGTCCAAGACCTGCGCCAACTGCCACATCATGCGCGACCAGTACGACGGGTGGCAGAAGGCCAGCCACCACGCTTACGCCACCTGCAACGACTGCCATGTGCCCCACGCCTTCATTCCCAAGTACTTGACCAAAGGGGAGAACGGCTTCGAGCACTCGAAGGCCTTTACCCTCCAAGATTTCCACGAACCGATCATGATCCGGGCCAAGAGCGCGCGGATCGTGCAGCAGAACTGTATCCGTTGCCATGGCGATCTGGTGTGCGAGATGCTCGCCGGAGACCGCGGCTCCGACGAGCCGTTTAAATGCGCCCGCTGCCACGGCCATGTCGGTCATGGCCCCACACGCTAATCCCGAGAGGCCTCTTATGTTAGAAAAAATGTCGGCGACTCCCCATCCCTCCCGCCTGAAGCTGCCCTATGTCATCACGGTCGTCGTCGCGGCGGCCGCCACGGTGGGGGTGTTGGCGCTCTGGCGCAACATCATGGAGCGCAAAGCCGAGGCGCGCCAGCATGTTTTTCAGATCGTGGAGCTCAACGAAAACACGGTCGACCCCGCCGAGTGGGGCAAGAACTACCCGCGGCAGTATGACAGTTACCGGCGCACCGTGGATATCGAGCGGACGCGCTACGGCGGCAGTGACGCCTTTCAGAAACTCGACGAAGACCCGCTTTGGCGTGTCCTCTTCCAAGGTTACGCCTTTGCGGTCGATTACCGCGAGGAACGCGGCCACGCCTACATGCTCACGGACCAGGAACAGACCGAGCGCGTCAAGCAGTTCAAGCAGCCCGGGGCCTGTCTGCATTGCCACGCCTCCATCATCCCGGCCTATCGCTCGATGGGGCGCAAGGCCGGCGTTCCCGACGACCGTCCGCAGGACCAGATCATGAAAGGCTTCGAAGCCGTCTGCCCCATGCCTTACGCGGAAGCCCTTAACCTGACCGACGAGCAGGGCCGCAAGCTGATCCAGCACCCTGTGGCCTGCATCGACTGCCACGACCCCGCCACCCTGGGCCTGAGGGTGACCCGCCCCGGCCTGCTGAACGGGTTGCGCGACCTGGCCAAGGCGGAAACCCCGCTGCCGCACCTGCCGAGCATCATGCGCTGGCGGGCCGGCAAACGCGTCCGCGACTACGACGTGAACGCCGACGCCTCGCGCCAGGAACTGCGGTCGCTCGTCTGCGCCCAGTGCCACGTGGAGTATTACTTCAAAGGGCCTGAAAAGCGGCTCACCTATCCTTGGAGCAAAGGCGTCAAGATGGATGAGATCGAGGCTTATTACGACGAGGCGGGCTTTGCCGACTGGACCCACGCGCTCAGCGGGGCCAAGACGCTCAAGGCCCAGCACCCTGAATTCGAAACGTGGAGCCAAGGCATCCACGCGCGCAGCGGCGTCTCCTGTGCCGACTGCCACATGCCTTACATACGCGAAGGCGCGATCAAAGTCAGCGACCACCACGTGCGCAGCCCGCTCCTCAGCCCCTCGCGCTCCTGCCAGACGTGCCACCGTTATCCGGAGAAAGAGATCATGGCCCGTGCCACGGCCATCCAAGACCGGACAAAGGCGCTGATGCTCCGCGCCGAAAACGCGACCGTCGACTTGATCAACGCCCTTGCGCTGGCCAGGACAAACGGCGTCTCGGCCGCCGTGCTACAGCAGTCTCAGACCCTGCACCGCCAGGCGCAGTGGCGACTGGACTTCGTGGCCGCCGAAAACTCGATGGGGTTCCACGCGCCGCAGGAATCCGCGCGCATCCTGGCCGAGGCCATCGACCTCGCCCACCGCGGGCGGATAGAACTCTTGAAGTCGGCCGAACCGGCAAGGTAACACATCACTTCCAGGCCCGAACACGGGCAGTACCGCCTGCGCACGGCCGATGACGACAGCGTCCAAGGGCGTTTCTTCCTCGGCTTCGCCGCCCTGATCCTGCGTGCCGAACTGGAGAGGCGCATGCGCGCCGCCGAACAACACAAGTCCATGACGGACGCCTCCGTCATGGATGAGCTCGGCAAAGCCAAAGCGCTCGTCACCCCCGTTAGGTAGGGTTTAACCCTATAGCAAGGACGCAGCCCATGGTGCATCATGTCGGGGTAAGGGAACACAACGAAACAACGGAACAGAAAAAAGAAAGAGAGCGTAGATCATGAAAATCACATGTGTAAAGCTGTTGGGCCTCGTGGCAGTGGCTGGTGTCGTTGCGCTGACGGGCTGCGAAAAGAAGACCGAGACGGCCGGAGTGGGCGAGCGGACCGGAGCCGCGCTGGATGAGGCTGCGGAAAAGACGGCTGATGCCGCTAAATCAACGGCTGCGACGGTCAAGGATGCTACAGGGCGGGCGGTCGAAAAGACCGGCGAGGTGATGGAAAAGGCGGGCAACGCCGTTGAAAAGGCTGGCTCGAACATGCAGAAGTAGAAAGGAGTCTCAGTATGACTATCGGAACAGTATTGCTGATCGTTTTGATCCTCGCGCTCGTTGGCGCGTTTCCCTCTTGGCCCCACAGCAAAAACTGGGGCTATTATCCGAGCGGCGGGCTTGGACTCGTGGTCGTGATTCTGCTGATCCTGATTCTGCTGGGACGGATTTAAAAACACTTGCGGCAAGCGGTCCGCAAGCAAAGGTTTCACGAAACCTGATCATTAAAAAGGAGAGTCTTATGTTGTGGACACTTACTGTTATCTTGCTGGTTCTGTGGGCGCTGGGCCTGGTGAGCAGTTACACGATGGGCGGGTATATTCACGTGTTGCTGGTCATTGCGATTGTCGTCGTGCTGGTCAGAGTCATACAGGGCCGCCGTTCGTGATAAGGGTATGGCCAATGAAACAATGAGCTGTGCTTTCTTGTGTTCGCAGTGACGCCGTGAGGCGTTTTCAGCCATAATTAGAATTGCTGCCACGGGCATCCATGCCCTTGATGACATCACTGGTTAATTGAGACAACCCATGTGAAACTCCTTAAAACACGACGATCCACACGTGCCGACAAAAAAACCCGAGCCATGCTTGGGAGCACGGGCGTCCCGCCCGTGTCTCTCCCTTGTTCCGCACCGTCTCCCAAGCAGAGCCGCTCCATGCTTGAGCCGACGGACACTTGGGTTTTGCGTCTGTTCGTGGCAGGGGCGACGAACCGCTCGCGCCAAGCCGTATCGAGTGTCCGCCAACTGTGCGACAATAAACTGAACGGCACCTGCGAACTGGAAGTGGTCGACATCTATCAGCAACCCAAAATGGCGAACAAAAGCCAGATCGTCGCAACGCCGACGCTCATCAAAGAAGCTCCTTTGCCGGCACGACGTTTCATTGGCGATCGGGTGACAACAACCGGCCTTTTTGCGGAGTTGGACCTGAACCCACAAGGTAAAGATCCGTGAGTATCGATCACAAACAGTGCCCTGCTTGCATCGCGTTGCCCGAAGAGCTGGCTGAACTGCGCACTCGGCTGGCTGAAGCGAATGAAGCGCTTCGCGCCATTCAGAGCGGCGAAGTGGATACGCTGATGGTCAAGGGCAAACATGGCCATCACGTGTACACGCTGGAAGGTGCCGAACATGCCTACCGGGAACTGATTGAAACGATGAACGAAGGCGCGCTGATCCTGACGGACGCAAAAGTCATCCTCTATGCCAACCGGTGCTTTGCCCACAT
>JBBRJN010000335.1:0-4056 GCA_038219365.1 Kiritimatiellia bacterium
GCTACCGGGACGCCACTGGTAGGGACGGATCCCCGAGCCGTCCGCCGGTTCCCGCGGCTGCGCATCCGCCGCCCAAAGAGACGCATTCTGCCGCTTAACCTTCAACCTAAAAAATCGCACCCGGGGCATCGGCCATCGCGCTGTCGGTCGTCTACAGCCAGGCGCAGTCGAGGACACAGAGGCCGTAGAGACACGCGGTTTCGGCACGGAGAACGCGTTGGCCGAGGCTCACGGGAATCGCGCCTGCGGCGAGCAGAGCATCGAGTTCGGCGGGGGTGAAATCACCTTCGGGTCCGACGAACCAGCCCGCCTGCGGCGGTGTCCCGGCGCAGGCGGCAAGCGCCTCGCGCAACGGCTTCGCCGCGGGGGTCAGGGCCGCGACGAACACGGGACGCGTGAGCGATACGGCGGGCAGGCAGGCTTTGAACGGGACGGGGGGCGCGATTTCCGTCAGCCATGTCGCGCCGCATTGGCGTGCGGCTTCTTCCGCCACGCGCGACCAGCGGTCGGCCTTGGCGCGGCCCTCTTCCGCATCGAGGCGTACGATGGTACGGTCGGAGATGACCGGCACGATGGCACCGACGCCGAGTTCGACCGCCTTCTCGATGGTCCAGTCCATGCGGTTGCCTTTGCTGACGCAAGCGAAGAGGGTGAGCCGGCAGGGGGGGGCGGCATGCGCCTTCACCTCGGAGTCGGCCGCCAGCGACAGGCCACGCTTTTCAGCGGCTGTGATGACGGCGGTGCGCGTGCGGCCCCGGCCATCGAAAAGCGTCACGCGGTCGCCGGGCTTCACGCGCAGGACCGCCTGCAAATGGCGCGCCTCGTCATGCCCGAGCAAAAGCGCATCGGCGAGCAGCTCTTCGGGTTTGACGAGGCAACGGTGCATGGGGGAGAGGAGAAAGGAGGAGTTGGGCGTTGAAGAACGAAGACCTGTGTCCTATTTGGTGGTGTGTTTGCGCAGGGCGTCGCGGCGGGTGAAGAAGGTGCTGACCGCTTTGTTCTGCTTGACCGCTTCCGGAAAATTGTCAGGCGTGGTGAGGCTCGCGAACTCTTCGAGCAGCTTTTTCTGCTTGGAGGAAAGGTGCTCGGGAACTTCGATCTCCACGCGGATGTGGAGGTCGCCGCAACCGCCGTTCAGGCTGGACATGCCTTTGTCGCGCAGGCGGAAAACCTTGCCGTTGGGAGTCCCCGCTGGCAGCTTGATGCGGGCGTGGCCATCGGGAGTCGGGATCTCGATGTCGCCGCCGAGGGCTGCCGTCACCGGCGAGACGTGCACCGTGCAGGAGAGGTCGTCGTCCTGGCGCTGGAACACATCGTGCTCGCGCACATGGAGAATCACGTAGAGGTCGCCTGCCGGCCCGCCGCGCAGTCCGCTCTCGCCTTTTCCGGTCAGGCGCAGGCGCGATCCGGTCTCGACCCCTTTGGGTATCCGCAGGGCGATGTGGCGCGGCGTTTTCACGCGCCCGGTGCCGCTGCATTTCCGGCAGGGGTTGCGGATGATGGAACCCTCCCCGTTACAGACCGGGCAGCTCTGGCGCATCTGAATGAAGCCGCCGCCGACAACCACAAAACCATTGCCTCCGCACTGGCGGCAAGGTTCACGCGTGGCGCCGGACGCGGCCCCCGTGCCTTTGCAGGTCTCGCACGCGTCGTTGACGGTGAGGTCGACCTCGCGCTCTGAGCCGAAGAGCGCCTCCTCAAAGTCGATTTCGAGATCGAAGCGCAGGTCGTTGCCGCGTTGGGCGGCGTTGGGATTATGCGACTTTCTCCGTCCGCCCCCGCCGCCGAACATGTCGCCGAGCCCGCCGCCGAACAGGTTTTCGAAAAGGTCTTGGAAATCGCCGGTGTGGGTGAAATCGCGCCCGAAATCAAAACCGCCGGGGCCGAAGGCGGACTTCATTCCGTCATGGCCATACTGGTCATAGCGGTGGCGCTTGTCGGCGTCGCTCAGCACCTCGTAGGCCTCGCAGACTTCCTTGAATTTATCCGACGCCTCTTTATTGTCGGGATTACGGTCGGGGTGATACTGCATCGCCAGCTTGCGGTATGATTTTTTTAGTTCTTCCGGGGATGCGCTTTTGTTGACTCCGAGCACTTCGTAATAGTCGCGTTTGGTTGCCATAGGGAAAGGGAAAGTTGAGGGTTACGGGATGAGGGGTTCAGGGGTCAACGGCTGCGAGGTTTGCGGGAGCACCGGCGGGCTAGTCCGACACGCTCGCGTTGTCGGCTGCGGCCTGTTCGGGATCAGGCGCTCCGGAAGAGACGATGACCTGTGCGGGCCGCAGGAGACGTCCGGCCAGCAGCCAGCCGCAGCGGAACTGGTCGATCACCCTGTTGGCGGGCACAGTGGCCGAGCTCATCATCGTGAGGGCCTCGTGGTAATCAGGGTTGAAGAGCTGCCCTTTGGCATCGATAGGCGTTACGCCGTAGCGGGCGAGGAGGGAGATGAACTGATCGAAGACCAGTTTCACGCCGACGGTCAACGGGTCGGTGGGACTCGCGGCTTTGCCGAGGGCGAGTTCGAGATGATCCACGATCGGCAAGAGGTCGCCCAGAAGGTCTTCGTTGGCGCGTTTGACCCACTCCTCGCGCTCGCGGACCTGACGCTTGCGGAAGTTGTCGAAGTCAGCCATCAGGCGTGCGTGACGGTCTTTGAAAGCTGCGAGTTCCAGCGCTTCAGGAGAAGGCTGGGAGGGGGCGGCGGCCGCCGGGGCTTCAGGTGTGGGAGCCGACGGTGCGGAGTCTTGCACAACAGGGTCGACGGGTGCCGGCTTCGCCTCGGCGTGAGGTGCGGCCTCGTGCTGTGCAGGGGCGTGGTGGTTCTTGGCTTTGTCTTTGGGTTTTGTGAACATTGCGTCAGCGTCCTTGTCAAAAAATCGACTCCTTCGCAGATCCGAAAGCACGTCAGTCGAAAGAAAGTGATAGTGAATCATACTATGCAGGGATAGTCAAGAGGTGCGGCAGGCAGGAAAACCGCCAGGAGACCCGCAGGAGACCGCGGCGCAAGACACGAAATATCAATGGAAAAGCGCGGGTTAAAACAGGTATACTGTGCAGCCAAATGACAGATAAAGCACTGATTATCATTCCGACGTATGATGAGCGAGAGAACGTGGCTGCCATTTCGGAAGCGATTCTGAAGCAGGTGCCCGAGGCCAACATCCTGTTTGTGGACGACAATTCGCCTGACGGGACAGGGGTGTTAATTGACGAGATCGTTCAGCGCGAACCGCGCGTATTCGTTTTGCACCGTGCGGGAAAAGAGGGCCTTGGGCGCGCGTATATTGCGGGGTTCAAGTGGGCCTTGCAGCGTGATTATACCCTGATCTGCGAGATGGATTGTGACTTCTCGCATGCTCCCTCGGCGGTTCCGAGCCTGTTGGGTGCGGCGCAGGCGGGAGCGGATCTGGTGTTGGGCTCCCGCTACATCGGTGGCATTCGCGTGATGAACTGGCCGATGGGCCGGTTGTTGCTCTCGACCGGTGCCGCTAAATATGTGCAGTTTATTACCGGCATGCCCGTGCACGATCCGACGGGCGGGTTCAAGTGTTTCCGGCGCGAGGTGTTGCAGGCCATCGACCTCGACGGGATCACCTCCAACGGATACTCCTTCCAGATCGAGATGTCACATACGGCGTGGATGAAGGGCTTTGCGATCAAGGAGGTGCCTATCGTTTTTGAAGACCGCCGCGCGGGGTATTCAAAAATGCGGGCCAACATCGCTTACGAAGCGGTGCTGATGGTGCTCGGCCTGTGGGCCCGGAACGGGTTCCGCCGTTCACCGCGAGCAGGGGCTAAGGGTTGAGCGCCGCGCGTGCGCTGTCGTCTTGGCTTCGGGCCATGCGGCCCGCGCAGTGGATCAAGAACGGCGTGGTTCCGGCCGCATATTTTTTCGCGCGGTGGGACCCGAGCCAGAGTGCGCACGTCCAGGGTTTTCAGCCGTTGGTCTTAGAGTCTGTGGCCGTGGCCTGCTTTTGCTGCGTGTCGAGCGGCATCTACCTGGTCAACGACGTGCGGGACATTCAGGCGGACCGCGCGCACCCGGTCAAGCGTAGG